>JBFISV010000170.1:0-5749 GCA_041608415.1 Woeseiaceae bacterium | reverse complement strand
GGCGCCGGCTCCGCCTTGACTTCGGGCTGTTCCCTGACCGCCTGCTCGATCAGCTCGGCAACGCGCCGTACCGGCGAACCGTAGGCGACCCCGACGCGCACCGTGGTCCGTATCACCTGATCGATCAGCGTCCAGTTGATGACCGTCGTTTCGAGCAACGCGCTGTTCGGCACGAGCAGGTGCACTCCGTCCGTGCGGCGGATGCGCGTGGACCGGTTGCCGATGCGCTCGACGACGCCCTGCATACCGGCGATTTCGATGTAGTCGTCGATGCGGATAGGACGCTCGGTCATCAGTATCCAGCCGCTGATGAAATTATTGATGATGTTCTGAGCGCCGAAGCCGACGCCGATCGCGACGGCGCCCGAAATGAAGGCAAAGGCGGTCAGCGGAATTTCGAGCATGCTCATCGCCGTGATTACGACGACGATCAGGATCAGCCAGAAGACGACCCGGCTCAGTGCATAAATGGCGTCCGGCCGCAGCTTCGTTCGCGCGAGCCTCTTTTGCAGGATAAACGCCGTCAAGCGGCTCGCGACGTAGCCGCCGATCAGCAGCAGCAGCGTCGAAACCAACTTGCCGACAGTCAGTTCATTGCCGCCGGGAAGGACGAACAGGGTCTTCGACCAGATGATTGAGAGTTCAGCGAGCATGTCGTTTCCTGTCGTTTTTCATTTGTGCCCGCCGAGGCGAACGATCGCATAGGCGACATAGATCGCCATCAATACGATTCCCGACGACCGGCCGAGTTTCGCCCTGCCGACGAAAAAAATCGGGATCAGGATGGCCGTCAGCAGCAGCGAAATTACGAGGTCGAACGTACCGCCTTTCGGCACCGGAATCGAGCCGAGGACTCCGCTGGCCGGCAATACGATCAGGGAATTGAAGAGATTGGATCCGATGATGTTGCCGAGCGCGAGATCGGACTCGCCTCGCAACGCGGCGATGATCGAGGTCACGAGCTCCGGCATGCTCGTGCCGATAGCGACGACGAACAGGCCGACGAGCGTCGTCGAAATTCCGAGCTGCGAGGAAAGCGCGACGCTGGCGCGAACGGTGACTTCACCACCCGCGAACAGCAAGCCGAAACCGAGAATGATCCACAACCAGTAGTAGCGCGCCGTCCGTGATGTATCGAGAACAGGGTTCTCGCTGATCTCGGTGATGAGCGTGTCGCCGTTGTTCGAATTCATCACGTCGACAACGGCGATGTAGAGGAAAATCAGGAACAGCAGCAACAGGACGACCGAATCGATGCGGCCGATGCGGCCCGGGAGGTTTTCGAAAAAACCGTCGGCCGCCATGACCGTGATGATCCCCGTGACCAACAGCAACAGCGGCAACTCGCGCCGCACGACCTTGCCCTGAATCTCGATCGCGCGGATAAAAGCGGCCGCGCCCAGTATCAGTGCGAGGTTGGAGATATTCGAGCCGATCACGTTGCCGAACGCCAGCGCCGTCTCACCCCGAATCGAGCCGACCACGTTGACGACCAGCTCCGGCATGCTGGTACCGAAGCCGACGATCGTCAGCCCGATGAGCATTGGCGAGACTCCGAGCTTCGATGCCGCGTGCGAAGCGCCCGAGACGAGTGCCGCGCCGCCCGCAATCAGCAGGAGCACTCCGAGTACAATGCCGAGAAATGAAATCATGAACCGTCGTCCGGGACTGCGGGAATACGTCAATAAACAGACGTCCTGAGCTGGTCGCGATTATCATGTATTGCCAGACCCCCGGCAATCTTCCTCACAGGCAGTAGAGAGCGACATGGATACAGAACATACCCGGCCCTGGGCGGAAATCGCCGACATGTTGAAGTTGGGCGGCGACGAGGCAAGCATCGAAGCGCTCATGGACTCGATCGATCCCGCCGAATTCCTGCACGCGGTATATCGGCTGGAGCCGGACGAGCAGCGCGCGCTGCTCGAGGCATTGCCGCCCGGGCGAGCGGCCTCCCTGATCGAGGAACTGCCGGACGGCCACGCTGCAGACCTGTTCGAAGAGATGGCTGCAGCGGATGCCGCGCCGATCGTCGAAGAACTCGCCAGTGACCACCGCGTGGACGTGCTGGCGGAACTCGATAAGGAAGACGCCGACGCCATTATCGCCGAGCTCGACGAAGACGATGCGCTCGAAGTCCGCGAGCTGATTTCCTATGCCCCCGATCATGCGGGCGGCCTCATGATGAAGGAATTCGCGTCGTACCCGATGTCGATGACGGTGCGCGAAGTCGTCGATGACCTGACCGGCGGCGAGGTCGATTACCAGCTCCTGACCGTACACTATGCCTACGTCGTCGTGAAGAAACGCACGCTGAAGGGCGTCATTCGCCTGCGCGACCTCGTATTCGCCGATCCGGACAGGAAAATCGGCGAGCTGGCGGCCGCGGCCCTCACCGTACCGCCCGACGCGGACCTGCAAACGCTCGAATCGTTTTTCGACGAACACGATATCGCGGCCGTGCCGGTCGTGGATTCGCGCAACACGCTATTGGGCATCGTGCGTCGCCGCGCCGTGCTCGAGGCGCTGACGGAACGTTCCGAAGCCGACAGCCTGAAAGTGGCCGGCATTATCGGCGGCGACGAATTACGCAGCATGCCGGTCCTCATCCGCTCGCGCCGCCGGCTGGCGTGGTTGAGCATCAATATCGGGCTGAATATTGTTGCGGCAAGCGTGATTGCCGCCTATGAAGACACCCTGACCGCCGTCATCGCGCTGGCGGTCTTCCTGCCGATCGTCTCCGACATGAGCGGTTGCTCGGGAAACCAGGCGGTCGCCGTCAGCATGCGCGAATTGACGCTCGGTGCGGCCGTGCCCCGGGACGTGCTTCGCGTCTGGCGCAAGGAGGCAATCGTCGGCCTGATCAACGGCCTCGCCCTCGGCGTCCTGCTGGGCGCCGCCGCGTGGGCGTGGAAAGGAAACCCGATTCTGGGTCTCGTCGTCGGCGCAGCCCTCGCGGCGAACACCGTCGTCGCCGTATCGATCGGCGGCACCGTGCCTTTGATCCTGCGGCGCTTGAAACTCGATCCGGCGGTAGCGTCCGGCCCGCTGCTCACGACCGTGACCGACATGTGCGGATTCTTTTTGCTGCTGAGCCTGGCGAGCCTCGTGTTGCCGCAGCTCACATGACGACGAAATGACTTGCAAGCGGATGGATTCGCTATACGATCGCTGTCAGGCAACAATGACCGAGCCGGAGCGATGGTGAAACTGAAGCGTGTCCCCGATCGAGTGACCGTGGGTTGGCGCGAATGGGTGAGTCTGCCCGCGCTCGGCCTCGAGCGGATCAAGGCAAAGGTCGATACGGGCGCACGAACATCGGCTTTGCATGCATACGAGGTGCGTCCGCTCGAAGTGGACGGTCGCCGGCAGGTGGAATTCAAGATCCATCCGAACCAGCGCGACAGCGATACGCAAGTGACCTGCACCGCGGACGTGCTGGACGAACGAATGGTCCGCGACTCCGGGGGCCATAGCGAAATGCGCTGGGTGATCAGAACACCTGTTACGCTAGGTGCCGAGACCTGGCCGATCGAACTTACGTTGACGGCGCGCGACAACATGCTCTTCCGAATGCTGCTCGGGCGCACGGCACTGCAGGGCAGGGCGGTCGTCGATCCGGCGCGCTCCTACCTGGTCGGGCGAAAACGACCTAAATTAAAAGCGGAGCCCGGGCAATGACAAAAAAAGACATTCTCAGGATTGGCGACGCCGAGATCAAACCCGGAACGCGGGCAGCGATCAACCTCCCGGTTGCGCACCTTTACACCGGCACGTCGTTGTCGATGCCGGTGCAGGTGATCAGCGGCAGGCGCGACGGGCCGGTGCTGGTCGTTTCGGCGGCTATTCATGGCGACGAACTCAACGGCGTGGAGGTTATCCGGCGCCTGCTCAAGCGCAAGGCGCTCGCATCGATGCGCGGAACGCTCATCGCGGTTCCCATCGTCAACGTTCACGGTTTCCTCAATCAGTCGCGCTATCTGCCCGATCGCCGCGATCTGAACCGTTCATTTCCCGGCAGTGCAAAGGGCTCGATTGCGTCGCGAACGGCCAACACGTTCGTCAAGGAAATCGTGTCCAAGGCCGACGTGGGCATCGATCTTCACACCGGGGCAATCAATCGTTCGAATCTGCCGCAGATCCGGGCCAAGCTCGACGACAAGGAGACCTTGAGCCTCGCAAAAGCGTTCGGGGTTCCCGTTGTCGTGAACTCGAACATCCGGGACGGCTCCCTGCGCGACTGTGCCGCGGAGCTCGGCGTGCCGATGCTCGTTTACGAAGCAGGCGAGGCGCTGCGCTTCGATGAGCTGAGCATCCGCGCCGGCGTCCTCGGAATTATCCGCGTGATGCGCCTCATGGGCATGCTTCCCCAAGCGAAGAAGCCCACGAAAATCGAGCCGGTTATTGCCGACTCGACGAGCTGGGTGCGGGCGCCGATAAGCGGCATCGTGAGCCGCAAGGCGAATCTCGGCGCGCGCGTGGCTGCGGGCGAGCGAATCGCAATCGCCGGGGATCCGCTCGCCGACACCGAGGAAGACGTTTTGGCACCGTTCGATGGTATTGTGATCGGGCGCACCAACCTGCCGCTCGCCCATGAGGGCGAAGCATTGTTCAACATCGCGGCATTCAAGAGTGTGGCGCGCGCGGAAAACAAAGTCGAAGCATTCACCGCAACCCACCTAGCCTGAGGAATTCAAGATGCGAATTGGAGTTTTATCGACGAACAGCAGTCTGTATTCAACCAAGCGGCTGATCGAAGCAGGGCGGGAACGCGGTCACGAAATGTCGGTCATCAATCACAAGCGGTGCTACATGAACATCATGAGCGCCAATCCGCAAATACATTACAAAGGCAAGTCGCTCGAACCGCTGAATGCGATCATTCCGAGAATCGGCGCTTCCGTGTCGTTCTACGGCACGGCCGTCGTGCGGCAGTTCGAAATGATGGGTGTGTACTCGGTCAACGAGTCCGTCGCGATCACGCGCTCGCGGGACAAACTGCGTGCCCTGCAGCTGCTGTCGAGGAAAGGTATCGGACTGCCCGTGACGGGGTTTGCCAATTCACCCGACGATACGGACGATCTTCTGTCGTTCGTCGGCGGCGCTCCCGTGGTCATCAAGCTGCTCGAAGGCACGCAGGGCGTCGGCGTCGTGCTCGCGGAGACGAAGAAGGCCGCATCGAGCGTCATCGAGGCGTTTCGCGGCCTCAAGGCGAACTTCATGGTGCAGGAGTTCATCAAGGAGGCGGAAGGCGCGGACCTTCGCTGCCTCGTCGTCGGCGACAAGGTCGTCGCGGCGATGAAGCGTCAGGGCGCCGAAGGAGAATTCCGTTCGAACTTGCATCGCGGCGGCAGCGCAACGCTGGTCAAGATCTCGCCCGACGAGCGCAGGACGGCCGTGCGCTCGGCGCAGGTCATGGGCCTCAATGTCGCCGGCGTCGACCTGCTGCGGTCCTCGCGAGGCCCCGTCGTGATGGAGGTCAATTCCAGTCCGGGACTCGAAGGTATAGAGAATGCGACGAAAAAAGACGTCGCCGGCATGATCGTCGAGTTCATCGAGAAGAATGCGCGGCTGGGGCGCACGCGGACGCGCGGCAAGGGTTGAGAGCAGGCGTGCCGGCGTATCGCCGGCCAAGTCCTCAAGCGCCGCCCCAAACGCCGCATCGGCGTCCGCCGGACGCCATTGCCGCCGCGCTCGCGTGCGAGCGCGGCCGCGCGCTAATGGTCTCTTCCGGGACGGGGTCGGTGGT
>JBFISV010000169.1:0-5761 GCA_041608415.1 Woeseiaceae bacterium | reverse complement strand
GATGCCGATGTAGTAGTGAACGTCGTCGCGGCTGCAATCGACGGGCCCGCTGTCGAGCCGGCTCTCCTGCAGCCAGCCGATTTTGACGCCGCGAAAATCACGCGCGGCATCGAGCAGCCGGTCGCGCAGCGACAACGCGAGTGCGTTGCTGCGCGCGGTCGGCGCGCTGCCGTCGAGCACGACGAACATGACGGTCTCGCCCCTGAAGCGCGGGTGTTCGCTCAGCTGCCCGCCGAGATACGGCAGGAGCTCGCTGTCGATCCAGCGATCGAGGCCGGCCTCTTTCGCGGTCGCGAGCGGCGCAAGCGTGCACAGGACAAGCAGCGCGAGGAAGTTGCCGGGATGAATATTCACGAGGCGTCCAGCGCGAGACGGCCGTCGCCGTCGATGACGAGCGCGCCGCCGGTATGCTCACGGACGATCGTCGCAAGCCGGTCACTGAGCTTTGGCGGCAAGGTAACGCCCCAGTTCACGGCTGCCGCGTCGACGCCGGCCCGCACGAGTGCGTCGACGACGGGCTGCGGGACCGTTGACGCCTCCATTTCGTGAAACGTAGCGGGCATCGATGCATCCCAGAAGCTGATGCGACTGTCGCTGACGGCCATGCGCCGCGCGCGCCCCGGGGCAATCGCGAAGAAGCCGACTTCATTTGCCGCGACGAGTCGCGTCAGTGCCAGGTCCGACGCGAAACGCAGGGTAAATCCCTGTTCGCGGTCGTTCGTGGCGACGCGCTCGGGCTTCTTACGCGGCGCGATCGCGGCCTGCTGCGCGACCGCTGCCGGACGCGAGAGCCGCGCGGGCGGGAGGGGCGTTTTGCTCGCAGCCGGCGTCGTGGCGGACTCGATCGCGGCGGCGCGCGGCGGCGCCGGTTGCGGTTTTTCGACGGCGGCTGGTGAAGCCGTCGCGTTCGTTCTATCCGGCTCCTGTGCGCCGGGGACGAGCGGAATGCTCTGGACGAGCGCAAATATCGCGACGAGGCACAGCGACAGGATCGCCATGAATCGCATGATATCGGTCTGCAGGTCGGCCGCGCTGTCGCCGTCGATGCCGCGGGCCAGCGGATACAGGAGTACGGAGCGATTCATTGTCCCTTCCTGCCGTTCGGGACCGACGAGCTGCCGTTCCGGCCGTCTCGCCCGCCGAGGCGCTGCTCGATGCGCTCGAGGCTCATGCGCATTTCCGAGGTGTCGGCGCGTGCGGCGCGATCGTAATGCTGCGTGAGATCGGCGCCCAGCGATACGGTCTTGTACACGCGCATCAGGTAGCCGCCGATGCCGCCGACGATGGTCGTCGACAATGCGAGCAGGATACCGCCGTCGATCATGCGTTCGAGCATGGCGAACGCGCCCTGGCTCAGCGCGGCTTCGCGATCGCCGAGCGCGAAGATCAGCGCGCTGCGCATGCCGATTGCCGTCCAGATCACGCCGGTGCCGAAGAAAAGGGTGGTCCAGATATCGGTCAGATTGTCGAGCTGCACGACCTGGTTCACGGGGCGATCGTTCTCGAGCGTTCGCCTGAGCCTGCCGAGCGTGACGAAATACGCGATCAAAAGCAGTGCGAACACCGGGATGGACGAGCCGAGATTGGTGTAGGCCCAGGACAGCCAACGGCCGGGATTCGAGATCGTCGAGGCGTCGAGCAGGACGATGTCGGCGCGCGTGAGCACGTAGATCAGCGCGGCGCCGGCGACGAAGGTACCGGAGAGTCCGGCGATCATGCCGCGCAGGAAATCGTGGCGCCCGGTCATGGCTGCGGCTAGCGAGTCGCGGCGCACGCGGAGCAGGTTGCCTCGAGCACGAGTTCGACTTCCTGGAAAAGCCGGTCGGCGCGATAGTAAGCGTCGCTGTCGAGGCTGACCTTCAACAGGCCGCGCTCCTTGTCGGACAGCTCCCGCTGCATGTCGAGAAGGACTTTCTGCTTGTTGGGGCAGGTATGCGAGCAGTTGTTGTAGTCGCCGCGCATCGACATGAACTTGACGTTGAAAAAGCGGTTGTAGTATTCCTCGGCCTGGCGCTTGCTCAGCAGCCCCTCGTCGCTGGCCCAGACGAGAAACTCGCTGAATGCGCGCCTGTTTTCGCTCTGCGGGTCACCCTCGGCGATCGTCAGCAGGTCGTCGTAATAGCGATCGAAATGCGTATGGCAGCCGCTCGCGAGATTGCTTTGCACGGCGCGGATCGCCTGGTCGAGGTTGCGCGTCTGCGGCGACAGGCAGGTGGGCTCCGTGGATGCGCAGGCCGAGAGCAGCATCGCGGCCAGCAGGACGACGGCGAGCGCCGGGCGGGTCAGGACTTCGTAATCGGACATGACGGGTGCTCCTTTAGCCTGGATATTGCTTACTGTTGTCGCCTACTGTTGTCGCCTACTGTTCTAGGGGGCTGCGGTAGGCTTGTTCGATGCTGCCGGGCGGAGGTCCCGCGATCACGGCGCGGGATTCTTCGTCACCGAACAGGATCGCTTTGACACCGCCGACCACCTGCATCATCTCCGGCGTAATAATGCCGAACGACTGGTTGAGCTGTTCCATCAGCGTGGCGCGCGCGATTTCCTGCCGCGTCCGCTGAATGAGCAGGCTCGTTTCTTCCATGTCGAGGTAGATGTCCGACGCCAGTACCGCAAGCGACTGGTCGCCCTGGCTGCCGGACGAGGCGACCAGCTGATAATATTGCCGAAATCGCTCCGACAGGCGCATGCCCGAGCGGCCGCGCAAGGTCGGCGAAGCATTCGCCGCCGCGGCGTCGTCCGCGGCGCCGATCAGCGTTTCCTGCAGCTCCCACGACGTCATTTTTCTGCCGAGTTCGTTGCGCAGGCCTTTCTCGAGGCTCTGGCGCGTGTTGTTGACGGTGTGTTCCATGTCCGGCAATCGCTCCTCCATGATCGTGAGCATCTCGAGGTACGTGGCGCCGATCTGGCGCGCGAGGCGATCGCAGCCCGTGTCATTGTCGGCGCCATCGCACTTGCTCTGTTCGTACAGCTGTTGCTGCTGGTCGAGACGGCCGATCACCTCTTGCAGGCCCGATTCCATGTCGCGCGCAACGTCGCCCGTCTGCCGCAGGTCTTCGACGACCGTCGTGGGGAAGAGGCGAATAGTCGGACTGTTCGCGTTGGCGGGGCTCGCAAGCAGCGCGCCGAAAGCGCAAGCCGCGAGACTAAGGATCCTCAAATTCATGTCGGCGTCCTCGGAATGCTGGTTCAAGGCCAACGCTACCCGCGAGGCAATGAACGAAGCCTGAACGGGCGTGCCGCATCCGTGAAAGCCACTATTGCACTTCGTAATGCGAATCATTATCATTCTCTCATTGCGACAATCCTGTAACGAAATCCGCGAGTTACATAATCCCGGCGGCTCGGACAGGCGACGAAACGGGTCCATTCATGAAATCAAACGGCCGCTCATTGGCGAGCCTCAGGCACGGACAGAAGGGCGTCATCGCGGCGGTCGATGCCGCGTGTCCGGAGGTCCAGCGGCTAATGACGCTCGGGCTCGTCGAGGGCGCCGAGATCGAAATGGCGAGCGCGGCGCTCGGCGGCGACCCGCTCGAATTCCGGCTGTTCGGCCGCGGTATTTCGCTGCGCCAGGAGCAGGCCCGCCATTTCACGGTGTCGCTCGCCGCATCCGGTGACTAGACGCTCCGAAATACGCGTTCCCGCCAACCAGATCCCAGTCAGCCGGCAGTACGATGCCAGCATCGCGGTGGTGGGTACGCCGAACTCCGGCAAGAGCACGCTGTTCAATCGCCTGACGGGGCTGCGGCAGCGCATCGGCAACTACCCGGGCGTCACCGTCGAGCGGCACGTCGGTACCCTGAAGACTGACGATGGCAGCATCGAGCTCATCGACCTGCCCGGTACGCACAACCTGAGTGCGCATTCGCTCGAGGAAAAGATCGCCGTCGACGTCATCCTCGGCCGCATCGATGGACTCGCTGCGCCCGACGGCATTCTCGTCGTGGTCGATGCCACGAACCTGTACCAGGGCCTCTATCTCGTATTGCAGTTGCTCGAGCTCGGTCTGCCGATGGCCGTCGCGCTGACCATGGCGGACGCCGCGGAGGCCGAGGGATTGCGCATCGACATCGAGCGAATGTCGCAATGGCTTGCCGGTATCCCGGTGTTCCCGGTGGTCGCGACGACGAACCGCGGCATCGATGCGCTGCGCAAGGGGCTCGCGACGCTCTCGCGTGCAGATCCGCCGCGTGTGAAACCGAGCTGGCCGGCGCTTTCGGCCGCGGCCGACAAGCTCATCGAGCAGTCCGGTCGCACGCTGCGCCGCGTTGAGGTGGAGCGCCTGCTCATCGAGGGTCCGAACGAGCAGAACGCCGGGCTCATGGTCGCACTCGGAGCGGACGCCGGGGAGCTGGTCAGGCGCGCGCAGGACGAGGTCTTCGGGCATGACCCGCCGCTCGCGGCCGAGGCGCGCGTGCGCTATCGCTGGGTCAGGGAGGTGCTCGACGATGTCCAGCAGCGCGGTGTCGCACTGCTATCCTGGCGCACGCGCCTCGCGACGTTCGTGAACCGACCGATCCCGGGAACGATCGGCCTCTTCATCGTCATGGCCATCGTGTTCCAGGCCGTATTCGCCTGGGCGACACCGCTCATGGATCTAATCGATGCCGCCGCCGCGTCGCTTGCCGGCCTCACGCACCGGCTGCTCGGCGACGGTGCATTGGCAAGCCTCGTCGCCGACGGCGTCATCAGCGGCGTCGGCAGCGTCGTCATTTTCCTGCCGCAGATACTCATCCTGTTCGTATTCATCATTCTGCTCGAGGACTCGGGCTACCTCGCGCGCGCCGCCTACCTCATGGATCGCGTCATGCGCTCGGTCGGGCTCTCCGGTCAGTCGATCATCCCGATGATTTCGAGCTTCGCCTGCGCCGTGCCGGGCATCATGGCGACGCGCGTCATCCCGAACCGTCGCGACCGTATTGCGACGATTATCGCGGCACCGTTCATGACGTGTTCCGCGCGCCTGCCAGTGTACGCGTTGCTGATCGCGGCGTTCGTGCCGCAACAGCGCCTGGGTTTCGTGAACCTGCAGGGACTCGTGCTGTTCGGTTTGTACATGTTCGGCATCGTGATGGGTGTGCTGACCGCGCTCTTGATCCGAAAAACGGCCCTGCGCGGCCCGAACCCCCCGTTTGCGCTCATGCTGCCCGAGTTTCGGCGGCCGAACCTGCGCACGGTCGCCCTGCAGCTGTATGGCCGTGCGAAGGTGTTCCTGCACCGCGCGGGCACCGTGATATTCACGGTCGCCGTCATCGTCTGGGCGCTCGCCTATTTCCCGCGATCGACGGAAGTCGAAGCGTTCGTCGTCGCAGAGCAGCAGCGCATCGCGGCGAGGGTGCCGGCGGCCGAACTCGGCGCGGCGCTCGGGCAGATCGACAACCGGGCAGCCGCCATGCAGCTCGAGCAGAGCTGGCTCGGGCGCGCCGGAAAATTCGTGGAACCCGCGTTCCGGCCGTTGGGCTGGGACTGGCGCGTGTCCGCGGCAGTCATTGCGGGCTTCCCGGCGCGCGAGGTCGTCGTCGCGGTGCTCGGCACCGTCTATGCCGTCGGGGACGAAGCCGACGAGGCCACGCTGTCGGGCCGGCTCAAGGCCGCGACCTGGCCGGACGGCGCGCGCGTGTTCACGCTGCCGATGGTGATCGGCCTGCTCATATTTTACGCCTGCTGCCTGCAGTGCGCCGCGACCCTCGCCGTCATACGGCGTGAAACCAACAGCTGGCGCTGGCCCGTGTTCGCCTGGTTTTACATGACGGCGCTC
>JBFISV010000168.1:0-5765 GCA_041608415.1 Woeseiaceae bacterium | reverse complement strand
GTCGGCGGTGGCTTTCATGTGCATCAGGTTCTCGGGCGCTGCGTCGATGCCGCCCAGCACGCCGAGCACGAACTGCACGAACAGCGGCTTTTGGATCAGCCCCTCCCGCAGGTAGAAGGCCAGGGTCTGGATGTGGCCGACGTCGTAACACTCGAACTCGAAGCGCGTCCCGTGGGCCTCGCCGAGTTCGTGAAATATCCGCTCGATATCGGCAAAGGTGTTCCTGAAGACGACCTCTTTCGTGGCATCGAGCAGCCGCGGCTCCCAGTCGTGCTGCCACTCCTTATAGCGCCGCTTCAGCGGGAACAGGCCGAAGTTCATCGAGCCCATGTTCAGCGACGCCATCTCGGGTTCTGCGCGCATCGGCGCCGCGAGCCGCTCCTCGATCGACATGACGGAGCTGCCGCCGGTCGTGATGTTGATGACCGCGTCGCATTGCTCGCGAATTCGCGGCAGGAACTGCATGAATACGTCGGGGTCCGCGGTCGGCTGGCCGGTCTCGGGATCGCGTGCATGCAAGTGCAGGATCGCGGCGCCGGCCTCCGCCGCCTCGACTGCCTGGGCGGCGATTTCCGCGGGGGTTATCGGCAGGTGCGGACTCATGGTCGGCGTGTGGATCGAACCGGTCACGGCGCACGTGATGATGACCTTGTCATTGTTCATCGCTTCACCACGCTCGTATCCGCACCGTACGTCAATAGCCGGTAACGGGCAGGCCGTGTTCGGCCGCGAAGGCGTCCAGGCTCGCGACCAGTATCGTCATGATCTCGTCGATCTGCGCGTCGCTGACGATCAGCGGTGGACAGACCATGAAGTGATCGCCGATTGTACCGCCGCGCGTGCGGCGGGAGTAAATAATGAGCCCGCGCCGGTACGCCTCCTCGACGAGCCGCGCATGCGCCTGCATCTCTGCGGGCAAAGGTTCCATCGTCTCGCGGTCGGCGACGAGTTCGAATGCGAGCAGCAGACCCTTGCCGCGCACGTCGCCAATGAACGGGTAACGCTCTTTGAGCGTCGTGAGCCGCGCCTTCAATCGCTCGCCGCGAGCCGCCGCGGCATCGATGAGCCCGTGATCGAGCAACTCGCGCATGACGGCGAGCCCGGCCGCGCACGACAGCGGATTGCCCGCATAGGTATAGCCGTGCGCGAAGCCGCCGTCCGCCATGACCGCGTCGACGATCCTGCGGTCTGCGGCCATCGCGCCGAGCGGCGCGTAGCCGGCCGCGAGCCCCTTGGCCATGGCGACGATGTCGGGACGCAGCTGCCAGTGCTCGCACGCGAGAAAACGTCCGGTGCGCCCGGCACCGCTCATGACCTCGTCCGCGATGAGCAGCACGTCGAACTCGCGGCAGATCCCGGCGATGCGCTCGTACCAGCTGTCCGGGCGCACGAGCGCACCCGTCGATGCCCCGCCGACGGGCTCCATGATGAAGGCGAGCACGTTCTCGGGGCCCTGGCGCAGGATTTCCTCCCTGAGCATTTCGGCGTACCGGAGCCCGCGTTCCTCGAGCGTGAGATCGTCGCGGTCGAGGTAGCAGGTCGCAGCCGGAACCCTGGGCATGACGGTGATCATGTCGCGAAACGGTTCGACGAACTGGTCCATGCCTGTCACGGCGGCCGCGCCGAGCGTCGAGCCGTGATACGAAGGGAACAGCGATATGACTTTCGAACGCTGCCGCTGCCCCGTGACCCAGGCATACTGGCGCGCGAGCTTGAGGCAGCTTTCGATCGCCTCGGAACCTCCCGAGACGAAAAAGATGCGGTCGATGCCGGCCGGCATCAACGATGCGAGCAGCGATGCCAGCGATTCGGCCGGTTCGTTTTCGAAATGCAGGCGATACGCGAACGTGGCCTTGTCCATCTGCTGCTTCATGGCCGCAAGCACCCGCGGATTCGAATGGCCGATGTTCGACACCATCGCTCCGCTCGAGGCGTCGATGTAGCGATTGCCGTCGACGTCCCACGCATAGATCCCCTGTGCGCGATCGATCCTCGGCCGCCGCGTTTCCGTCTGGTAGAAAAGATGGCTGCTCATTTTCTTTCGAATTCTCGTGCTTCGATATCTCGTCCTTCAGATTTCCCGTTTTTCGGTACCGCCCGTCCTTACCCGCGGTCCCGGGGCGTGAAACCTCGGCCAAGCGTCATCTTAACGCGGCCCGCGCACGTCAATCCGCCACGGGCCGGTCCGTGCGGATGAACAGCCACAGGAGCGCACTGATCAGCGCGAAGACCGTGCCCGTGATCATCGCCGCCGTCCAGCCCAGCGCCGCCGCCGTGAAGGGCACGAGCAGTGCATTGACGAAGCCGACGGCATTGCCACCCGTGTTCATGACGCCGCAGGCCGCGGCTGCGTGGCGTCCCCCGATCGCGATACCCGCGGTCCAGAACGCGCCTTCGGTAATCTGGTTGAACAGGAACGACGCGGCGAGGCATGCGACCGCGATGTAAGCACTGCCGCTGACAGATCCTGCCAGCAGGAACAGGCCGGACAGCGTCACGCCGGCCATGGCGGGCCAGGCGCAGCCGCGGCGCAAACCGTAGCGCCTGCAGAGCACATCGCAGATGAGCCCGCCCGCGGTCGCGCCCACGGCCGCGGCGATCCACTGCGAGGAGGTGGCGAAGCCGGCCTGCTGGCTCTCGAAACCGCGCACGTTCACGAGGTAATAGAACACCCAGTTGAACATCTGGTAGAACACGTAGTTCATGCAGAAGTAACTCAGCGCGAGCAGTATGACGTCGCGGTTTTTCAGGACGCGCAGCCACGATGGCTGGCCATCGCTCGCGGCTTCCGCCTGCGGCCGGTTCGCGTAAATGAACTCGACCTCTTCGCGGTTGACCGACGGGTGCTCGGCTGCATGATCGCGCGCATACCACCACCACAGCGCCGCACCAATCAGGCCCAGTGGCGCGAGCAGCAAAAACGACTGCCGCCAGCCGAGAAACGTGAGCATCCAGGCGAGCACGGGCGCGGTCGCGGCCGTGCCCAGCGTCAGGCCGGTGCTCGACAAGCCGTTCGGGAGCGCCCAGCCGCCGACCGGAAACCAGCGCTCGACGACGCCGCCGGTCAGCGGATAGATCGGCGCATGCGCCGCGCCGACCAGGAAGCGCACGCCGATGAGCGCAATCAGCGTGAACGTCGCACTGCCGAAGATTTCGCCGGGCACGGCGCTCGTAAGCACGGTCAGCAGCGACCACGCCACCATGACGATCGTCAGGGCGCGCCGCGGTCCGAGCACGACGCCGAACACGCCGCCCGGAAACTGGAAGATCGTATAGCCGGCCGTGAACGCGGCGAGTATGTAGCCGAGCTGCGCCTCGGTCAGGTCGAGATCGATCATCATCGCCGGCCCGGCCGTCGAGACGTTGTAGCGCAGCACGTAGGAAATGAAGCTTGCCAGCACCAGCAGGCCGAGCACGCGCCAGCGAACGCTGCTGGGCCGGCTCATTCGCGGCTTCGATGCCGGCCGGGCGCCGCGACTCCAGGCACGATTTGCGGCGGCGCGATCGCGGCGCCGCATTTCCCCGTGCTTCGCAGGGCACCCCGCATGATGAGTTCTGCCTCTTTCTTGTTTTAATCGATCGCGGCCGGCCGCTCGGCATGCCGCGGCGGGCCGCCTGCTATTATCAGGCCAGACGTTGCCGCGACACAACGCCGATTCCGGGGGAAACAGCCTGCCATGCCATTCCATGCGCGCACACCGCCATTTTTCGGTGGCATCGTTGAATAAGCCAACGCGTTTCGCGCTGCTGCTGCTCACCGTCGCTGTTGCGAGCGAGGTCGCAGCCGAACGCGCGCCCGTGCTGGAGCAAATCGAGCTACCGCACGACTACTACTTTCGCGAGATGTATCTGCCACAGCTCACGACCGGCCCGAGTTCGCTGTCGTTCTCGCCCGACGGTCGAACGCTCGTGTATTCGATGCAGGGCAGCCTCTGGCGCCAGTCGCTCGGTGACGACGTCGCCGTGCAGCTCACGGCCGGGCCGGGCTACGACTACCAGCCGGACTGGTCGCCGGACGGCAATCGTGTCGTGTTCGCTCGATATCGCCGCGACGCCGTGGAGCTCTATCTCCTCGATCTTGCGACGGGCGCCGCAACCGCGCTCACGACGGGCGGCGCGGTCAACGTCGAGCCGCGCTGGTCACCCGACGGTTCGCGCATCGCCTTCGTGTCGACCCGCGGCACGGGCCGGTTTCATATCCGTATCGGCTCTTTCACGGACGGCAAATTCGCGTCGCTGCGGCTGACGCCGGAGCGCAGGAGCAAGACGAGTCGTTACTATTACAGCGCGTTCGATCACGCGCTGAGCCCCGCTTGGACGCCCGGCGGCGACGCGCTCGTGTTTGTTGCGAATCCCGAGATCGCCTACGGCACCGGCGCAATCTGGCGCCGGTCGCTCGACGGCAACGAGCCGCCCTCGCTCGTGCGGAAAGAAGAGACGACCTGGAAAGCGCGGCCCGACGTCGCGCCGGACGGGCGGCGCGTCGTCTATTCGTCCTATTTGGGCCGGCAATGGCACCAGCTCTGGCTCACGACGATCGACGGCAGTGCAGAGCCGTTTCCGCTCAGCTACGGCGCGTTCGACATCACGGCGGCGCGCTGGTCGCCGGACGGCAAACGCATCGCGTACATCGCGAATGCCGCCGGCAACACCGAGATTCGTATCCAGGAATTCATCGGCGGCCGTACCGTGACGCTGCCGGTAAACGAACGCCGCTACCGCGAGGAGATGACCGCATTGACGCTCGATGTGCTCGACTCGAACGGCGAGCCCGTTCCGGCCCGTGTCGCCGTCGTCGCAGCCGACGGGCGCAGCTATGCGCCGGCCGACTCGTGGATGCATGCGGACGATGGTTTCGACCGCGAGAAGGCGGCTTTCGAGACGCATTATTTTCACGCGAACGGACGCGCGAAACTCGTGTTGCCGCCGGGCGCGGCGAAGATCACGGTGTGGCGCGGCCTCGAACACGCGATCGAGCAGCGCCTGATCAACGCCGCGGCAGAACGCGAGAACGCGCTGGCGATTCGCCTGGCCCCGCTCGATCTCCCCGATCATTGGCAAGCGTGGGTCGGCGGCGACGTTCACGTGCACATGAATTACGGCGGCGCCTATCGGAATACCCCGCAGAGGCTCGTCGCACAGGCGGCCGCCGAAGACCTCGACGTCGTGTTCAACCTGGTCGTCAACAAGGAACAGCGCATACCCGACATCGCGTATTTCTCGGCCGCGCCCGACCCTTCGTCGAACGAGGCTGTGCTGCTCACGCACGCGCAGGAATTCCATACGGGGTTGTGGGGGCACCTGGGCCTGCTCGGACTGCAAAGCCACCTGCTGCTGCCCGACTACGCCGCTTACCCGGGCACCGGCGCGGCGAGCCCGTACCCCGATAACGCAACCGTCGCTGCGCTCGCCAGGCGGCAGGGCGCGCTCGTCGGTTACGTGCATCCGTTCCTGTCGCCCCCGCCCGATCCCGCGAAAGACGCCGGTCTCGCCAATGCGCTGCCGATCGATGCCGCGCTCGGTCTCATCGATTATTACGAAGTGGTCGGCTTTGCCGATCATCGCGCTTCGGCGGCCGTGTGGTACCGGCTGCTCAATTGCGGCGTGCGCGTCGCCGCGGCCGGCGGTACCGACGCATTGGCCAACTTCGCATCCCTGCGCGGGCCGGTAGGCATGAATCGCACCTACGTCCGCGTTGCAAGCCGCGGCCACGACCCGGCGTCGCGCCGCGCCGCGTGGCTCGACGGTCTCGCCGCGGGCCGCAG
>JBFISV010000167.1:0-5773 GCA_041608415.1 Woeseiaceae bacterium | reverse complement strand
TCGCGTGCAGCGCGCGCAGCGCGCTGCGACGCTTGGCGAGTACGAGGCAGCCCGACGTCTCCCGGTCCAGCCGGTGCACGAGCGACAGGTCGGCGAGCTCGGGCCGCTCGTGCCGCAGGAGCTCGATGACGCCATGACTGACGCCGCTGCCGCCGTGCACCGCCATGCCCGTCGGCTTGTCGATGACCAGGAGCCGCTTGTCCTCGTAAAGCACCCGTCCCGCGAGCGCCGCGGCCAGCCGTCCCGGCGGCGCCGGGCCGTCCGCATCGAGGCGGACCGGCGGAATGCGCACCTCGTCGCCTGCGACGAGCTTGTATTCAGCCTTGACGCGGCCGCCGTTCACGCGCACCTCGCCGCGCCTGAGAATCCGGTACAGGCGGCCGGTCGGCAGGCCCGGCAGCTCACGGCGCAGGAAATTGTCGATGCGCTGGCCGGCATGGTCGGCATCGATGCGCAGCTTTTGGACGCGGGTCCGGACCTGCGCCGATTCGTTGCGCGAATTTTCCTGGGGCGAATTTTCCTCGGGCGACTTTTCTTGCATGATCAACAACTTGATGGCGGCAAAGCGTGTGTTATATTACCGCCTTGTGGGGTCACGCGTGAGCGTCGGCCGTACGAACGATTCAAGCGGCACTCATTCGAAACCGCCGCCTGACTCCTGGACAGCATTGACTATTCGGTCGCGCGACGTGCGTGGCCAGATTTCATTGGCAGCGAGCACCGCAATCGGCGCGCGCCAGAGCGGCAAGACCGCAGGGAAATCATGCTGAATATCTCCGGCGTGCTGGATCTCTCGATTCTCACGCTACGACAGTTCTCAAGCCTCTGGTTCAGTACGACCGGGCGCCTGCCATCGGTGGGCCCGGTTCCCTTCACTTGTCTACCGATAAACGCTCTGTCCGCCGATCTTTGTTTGTTGCCCTCGGACAAATTACAAGTAGGGCACTATGAAAAGAATGCTTATCAACGCGACTCAGGCAGAGGAGTTGCGGATGGCGATGGTCGATGGCCAGCGCCTCTACGACCTCAATATCGAAGGACCCGCAAGCGAGCGTAAAAAAGCCAACATCTACAAAGGCACGATCACCCGCGTCGAACCCAGCCTCGAGGCCGCGTTCGTCGACTACGGTGCGGAGCGCCATGGCTTCCTGCCGCTGAAAGAAATTTCCAGCGAATATTTCGTCAAAGACGTCGAGCCCGGCGCGAAACCCAACATCCGCGAAGTCCTCAAGGAAGGCCAGGACATCGTCGTACAGATCGACAAGGAGGAGCGCGGCAACAAGGGCGCAGCGCTCACGACCTTCGTCAGCCTCGCCGGGCGCTTCATCGTCCTCAAGCCGAACAAAGCGCGTTCCGGCGGTGTGTCGCGGCGCATCGTCGGCGAAGACCGGGATCTCGCGCGAGAATCCCTGCGTGACGTCGACGTGCCCGACGGAATGAGCGTGATTCTGCGCACGGCCGGCATCGACCGGTCGGCCGAGGAACTCGCGTGGGATCTCGAGACCCTGATGAAAGTCTGGCAGGCCATTCTCGATCACGTATTGCAGCGCCCTGCCCCGTTTCTTCTGTATCGCGAGAGCAATTCCGTCATCCGCGCGCTGCGCGATTACCTGACCAACGAAATCGGCGAGATCCTGATCGACGACGCGGCGACCCATGCCGAAGCGCTCGAATTCGTCGAGCAGGTGATGCCGCACAATGCACGTAAACTCAAGCTGTACGACGATCCGGTACCGCTGTTTACGCGCTTCCAGATCGAGAGCCAGATCGAATCGGCGTTCGCGCACAAGGTGACGCTGCCCTCCGGCGGCAGCATCGTCGTCGACCACACCGAAGCCATGGTGGCAATCGACATCAACTCGGCGCGTGCGACCAAGGGCGGCGATATCGAGGCGACCGCACTGAACACGAACCTCGAAGCCGCGGAAGAGGTCGCGCGGCAGCTTCGCATTCGCGATCTGGGCGGACTCATCGTCATCGATTTCATCGACATGGGCCCGCAAAAAAACCAGCGTGAAGTCGAGAACCGGCTGCGCGAGTCGGTGCGCCAGGACCGCGCTCGCGTGCAGATCGGCAAGATCTCGCGTTTCGGTCTGCTCGAAATGTCGCGGCAGCGCCTGCGTCCGTCGATCGGGGAATCGGCCTACCAGACCTGCCCGCGCTGCTCCGGCTTCGGCACGATCCGCTCCACCGAGTCGCTCGCGCTCGCGATCCTGCGCATCATCGGTGAAGAGGCCCGCAAGGAACGGACGGCCAAGGTCATCGCGCAGCTCCCGGTCGAGGTCGCGACCTACCTGCTCAACGAAAAACGCGACTGGGTGCAGGGGCTCGAAGTCAGCCATGACACGCAGGTCGTGCTGGTCGCCAATGCCGCGCTCGAGACGCCGCATTACGACGTGCGCCGCGTGCGCGACGACCAGACGGAACTGCCCGAGAATACGGGCGTAAGCTATTCGCTGGCCGAGGTTGCGCCGATCGCCGACGTGCCGCAATCGATGGAGGAGCGCGCCGTCGCCGAGAAGGCCGCGATCGACGTCATCAATCCGTCGACGCCGGCGCCGAAACCGCCGCAGACCGGCGGTTTCTGGGCCTGGCTGACCGGATTGTTCTCCGGCGAAGGGAAAGAAAAGAAGGCCAAGAAACCGGCGCGTGGCCAGAAGAAAGCCGCGAAGACGGGCCGCGGTCGTGGCGCAAGCCAGCGCGGCCGCAAGCGCGCCGAGCCGCGGCAGCAGGGTACCAAGCGCAAGCGTTCGAAAAAGAAAAAGGCCACGGCGTCGAAAGCGCCCGAGCGCAAGAGAAGCCGCAAGAAGGCCACCAAGGACCAGAAGCCGAAGGCGCAGGGCGAGGCCAAGGCGGCCGCGAAAAAAGACGAGGATCGCGAGCAGCAACAGAGGCCGACGCGCAATCGCCGCAGCCGGGGCGGACGTCGCCGACGGCGCAGCGGCGCGGACCGCGCGGCCGCAGACGCCACCGGAACCAAGGCCGAGCAAAAACAGGGCGACAAGCCACAGACCCGGGATTCCTCGCAAGCCGAACATAGAGCAGACGCGGCTCCGCCGCCCGCGGCGATCGCGCCGGCGCGGGATTTGTCTCGGACGGACGCGCCGCAGACGGCTGCGGCGAAAAGCGTCGCGGCAATGCCGGCCGCCGCCGCAGCCGATAGTGCGGCGAAATCCGAGTCCCGGAGCGATTCGAGATCGGAACCGAAACCCGAATCGACGCCGGACGCGAAAACGGAATCCGGGCCGGTGTCGAAACCCGTTGCCCGGCCGGGTCCGGTATCGGCAGCATCCGGCGCTGCGTCGCAAAGCGGAGCGCCGACCGGACCCAGGTCCGAAGGCCCGCCGCGACCGGTGCGACGACCTGCAAGCGATGACTCCGCAGCGAAGCCCGACCCGCGGCCTGCGCCGAGACCGGAAACGCGGGAGGCCGCCGCCGGGCACGACCCCCGGGCGGCGTCTGCACCGAAGGCGCCGGAGACGCTGGCCGGGCGCGAGCCGAAGCCTTTTCAGGCCGCGACGCCGCCGGCTGCTAAAGACTCTGCGCCACGCCCTGCAAAGCCGACGGCCGGCGCGGAACCGAAGACCGAACCGAGACCAGGCGCTGCAGACGCGGCGAACGGGGGCAACGGCGCAGCGGTGAAAGCGGACTCCGGGGTTACAAAAACGGCAATGCCGAAACCTGAAGCGGCCGGCAAGGCCGAAAAGACGCCGGCAAAACCGCCCGAAAGACCAGCTGAAAAACCAACCGAAAAACCAACCGCGAAAGCGGCGGAAAAACCGCAAGGCCGACTGCTGCCCTGGGACTCGCCGGCGCCTGCGGCGGACGAGCCGCCCGCCAAGCCCGCGGCCGACCCGGCGGACCAGGGCTGACGGTCAGCAGCTTGCTAGAGCTTGTGTCTCGAGCGCAGCGTCTCGAGCAGCGCTCGGGACGCATCCTCGGCCAGGTCGAGGACACGTTCGAAGCCTGACGGGCCGCCGTAATACGGGTCCGGCACCTCGTCGTCGCGGCCGGTCGCGTATTTCAGGAACAGGCCGAGCTCCGCGGTGTGCGACGCCTCGCGCATTTCGGTCAGCATGTGCAGGTTCAGCCGATCCATCGCAACGATATAGTTGAAGCGTTCGAAATCGGTGGTCTCGACACGCCGCGCACGAATATTTTCCAGTGAATAGCCGCGCCGCCGGGCAGCCGTAATCGCACGATTGTCGGGGGGCTGGCCGACGTGATACGCGTGCGTGCCGGCGGAATCGACGTGGATACGTTCTGCAAGGCCCGATTCGGTGACGATGTGACGGAATACGCCCTCGACCGTCGGCGATCGGCAGATGTTGCCCATGCAGACGAACAAAACGGACATATTGTCTTTGCTTTCAGTCATTCGAACCGTGTGTTATCGCATGTTGAAATGTCATGAAAACGTCGCCGGCGCTCCGGACTGCGACCCGTCTCTGATCGCAACGTCGAATCGGACGCCGTTCAGGCGCGGAATTCTACAGGCAAAATGCCATAAATAAAGAATGCCGGTCACACTGCCTGACCGCAAGGTGCCGTGCGGCAAAGCCACAGCCACCGAGCCGGCCCCGTGTTACGTAGCGGCAGTCGTATGGCCGAGCTCCGCCGCCGGATCGATCGCAAACTTCGCCTTCGACCACTTGCGAATCGTGAGCCGCCGGTCCACCCAGTCCTCGACCTCCTGCGCCTCGGCTTCGGTCAGCGACTTGGTCTTGGTCAACGTGAGAACTTCCTTGGCCAGCTTTTCGCGCAGCTTGTTGATCGCGTTGTTGACCACGAACAGGCTGTCGGGAACGTAGTCCGACTCGTCGTCGCGGATGCGGCGGAAGACGCTGTCGTGAATGGTCGCGCCAATGGGCAGTTGACGCGGAAAGCGCGTGTAAATATCGCCGCCCGAGACGCGCAACTTGCCGAGCGGATTCGGACGAAACGTCCGGCCCGGCGTCATGTACAGCCCCCAGCTCTTGTCGTTCGTGGTCTGCTGGGTTTTGGGATCCCAGGCGCTGCTTACGCGCTCGAGCATGAACGACAGCGTGTGGTCGGACAGCCCGTCAGTGGCGAAACCGCCGCCGACGTTCGAATGGTTGCCGCTGAACCACACCTCGACGATGCGGCCCGGTTCGACCGGGTCCGGGTCCATGAGCGTCGGCACGAAGGAATCCCGGTCCTCGTCGAGCGCGACGAGGTGATAGGCGCGCCTGACGGACAGCGGCACGGTCAGATCCTTGAGCAGGTTCACTCGCTGGAACGGAATGCCGAGGATGTCCTTCGACACGCCGAACGCGCCGACCGTATCCCAGCATCCGAGGACCGCGATGCTCGCGGCAACGTGTTCCTCTGACGTCTTTACGGGCCGTTGCCGGCCGAACAGCCGCAGCGTCCAGACGCTGCGCGGAACGCCGCGCTTGTCGAGCGTGCTCGCGAGCATCCTCGCGAGCGCAGCGCCGCGGCTGAAACCAAAAATGAAGATCCGGTCGCCCGGCTCGTACTCGCGAGCCACGTCCAGGTAGGCGCGCTCCTTGATCGCTTCGGCGCCGAGCCCGAATGCGCCGCCGACCATTTCGCCGAGCACGCTGTTCTCGACCCGGTTGCCGACGCCGTTGTAGTAAAACGCCACCTGCCTCTCTACGCTGTCGACCTCGTAGCGCTTGCAGCGGGCGGCATTGAAATGCTGGAACTCGGCCGTGGGCGTCTCCTCGAGGGAATCGAAGAGCTTGAAAACATTGGTCTGTGCGAGATGGCCCCAGTCGGTCTGCCCGGG
>JBFISV010000166.1:0-5785 GCA_041608415.1 Woeseiaceae bacterium | reverse complement strand
GAGCCGTCCGCGAAGCGGCAGCACGGCCGATCGGGAACTTCGCGCGCATTGCGCTCGAGCATGAACGGCAACACCGCATCATCGCGCGTCGGGCGGCTGGTATCGAACCACGGCGGATGAGCGGCCCGCGTCACGCCGTTCTCCTAGCGGCCCGTCGTCAGCACGTCGGCATCGAGCAACCCGGCCATCTGTCGCTCGACGTGCGCCGGATCGCGCGCGAGCGCGGCGCGCACGCCGATCGCGAAGGCATCCGTATCCATCTCGCCGATATTCGCCGTTATCGCCTTGATGCCGGCTTTCGCAATGACCTCGGGCGGTTCCTTGCGGCCCTCGACGTGCGCCGCCATGCGCGTATCGACGGAGCCGACGATCAGCGCAGTGACCTGCGTTCCCTGGCGCGCGAGCTCGGCGCGAACGTTCGTCGTCAATGCGCGTGCGGCGAATTTCGACGGGCTGTAGCCGCCCATGTTCGGCACGGCGACGATCGCGCCGGCCGACAACACGTTGACGATCGCGCCGCCGCCGTTGTCGGCGAGGATCGGCGCGAACGCGCGGCACATGCTCAGGACCCCGAAGTAGTTCACATCCATCTCTTCGCGTGCGGCTCCGAGGTCCGGCGCCCCGAGCAACGTGTTGTTCGAAAACACACCCGCGTTGTTGATCACGACGTTCACGTCCGGACATGCGGCGGCGGCTGCCGTGACCTGTTCTTCACTGGTAACGTCGAGTGGCACGGCGACAGCGCGGTCCGGGAATTCGTCGCAGAGATCTGTCGCGGCCGCGAGCTCGCGCGTACCGACATAGACGCGTTTTGCACCGGCCGCAAGCAGTTCGCGTACGAATGCCGCGCCGATGCCCCTGTTTCCGCCGGTGACGATCGCGATACTGCCGTCGATTTTCATGACTTCTCTTGCTGCGGGTTCACGGTTTGTGCCGCTTCGAACGTAGCAGCGCGGCCTCAGTGGCGCAAGGCGACAGGCGCTGCGGCCGATTCACGGCCGCCGCTTTCCCTTGCGGATTCGGCGACGCTGCCGCTGTAGTCGGCGCGCGCGACTTGGGCTACCCTGTTCACGTCGCGAGCTAATGTGCCGCGCCACGACGGCGTGCCGTCTCGTCACGCCTTCGACCGGATTACAAGAGCGAGCCGACCCGTGCCCAAAATATCACCGTTGCCGCCCGAAGAATGGAGCGACGAGCAGGCCGACCTGCTGCAACCGATGCGACGCAACGAAGGCGTCGGCGAAGTCGCGCAGAACCTTTTCACGACGCTCGTACGGCACCCGAAGCTCTTCAAGCGCTGGTCGGTGTTCGCCAATCACATCCTGTTCAAATCCACGCTGCCGCCGCGCGAACGAGAGCTCGTCATCCTGCGTGTCGCGTGGCTCTGCCACGCCGGATACGAGTGGGGGCAGCATGTTCTGATCGCACGCGACTGCGGGATTTCCGACGATACGATCAGGCGCGTCAAGATCGGTCCGGACGACGACGGCTGGACGCGGACTGAAGCCGCATTGCTGCGCGCCGTCGACGAGTTGCAGTCCGACTGCCGGATCGCCGACGGCACATGGAGCGAACTGCAGCCGCATTACAGCGAGCAACAGATGCTGGACCTGATGTTCACGGCGGGCAACTACCGCCTGCTCGCAGGTGTCATGCGAAGCATCGACCTGGAGAGAGACGCGGGCGTTTGCGGCCTGGACGGGCCGTGAGCGTACGGCCTATTCGAGCCCGTCCACGAGCGTCAATTCGACCCGGGCATTCGCCTGCCGCAGCGCCTTGAGTGGCTGATAGTCGGGATCGTCGTACCAGGCTTTGGCGCTCGCCAAATCGGGAAATTCGATGACCGTGTAGGCGCTCGGCAGCGCCTCGTCGCCTTCGAGCGCCGTCATCTCGCCGCCCTGTGCGAGGTAGCGGCCGCCGTGTTTCTCGATGATCGCCCTGGTCTTCGCGCCATACTCCCTGAGCCACCCCCACTCGGTGGCGTTCACGCGGCCGATTACATATGCGGACATTTTTTATCCCCCGGCTCGTTGATTGTCCCGAGCGCTATCGGAAACGATCGCGCCGGCGTCGTGCGAGTATAAATGACCTCACCGCATGCGTTAAGCGCGGCCCTGCCGGCCGATGCAACTATGGGCGCCGCCCCGGGGACAGCGCCCGGGACGGTCGGTTCGCGCCCCCGTCTCATTTAGGCCGGCTCAGGATGAGATAAAGCGCCGAGGACATGCCCGTCGCGCCGAACAGCATGGTCATGACGACGATCTGGTATTTTGCCGCGATCAGTGGCGATACACCGGACAGTATCTGCCCGGTCATCATACCGGGGAGCGCAACGACCCCCACCGCGAACAGCGAGTTGACGATCGGAATCATCGAGGCCTTGAACGCGATGCGCCGGGCGCCCGTATAGGAGTCGCCGCGCCCGATTTCGACCTGCATGCGTTCGCCGGCGAGACTGACCGCGTTCATCGCGCCCGCGATGATCATGCCGGCCAGTGGAATGACAAAGCGCGGGCTGAACCAGGGCTCGACGCCGATGACGGCCTGGGTGACGAGCGCGAGTGTCAGGAGGCTGCTCAACGCAATCGCCGCAAGCGCGCGGAAGTAGGTCCCCACCGCGCGGTCGGCAATCGGCCGGATCGCAATGGCGCTCGCGATGAACAGCATGACGAGTACTACGGCAGCGATGATGAGCGGCCGTTCGGTCTCGAAAATGAAAATGAGTACGTAGCCGATCAGCAGAAGCTGTACGAGCATGCGCAGCGTCGCGTAAATTCCCGTGCCGACGTCGGCTGCCCATGCGTACATGATCCAGAGCACGACAATCGCCGGCAGAAACGCGAGGACGAGACCCTGGAGGCTGATTTCCGTCAAGTTGATTCCTGGCCCGCGGCTTGACCGAGCCGCTCGGATCGCATGCAATATAACATTCGTCGAAGCCGGCCCGCGGCATCGTTTTCGCGATACGGACACAGGCTGTTCTCCCTTCATTGAATTCGCCTCGCGCACGACGTGGGCGCGATTCTGGCCCTGGCGTCCGACGGGATTCGGTGGCTGAGTATTGCCGGCAGTGACATCGTCGTCGAAGCTTCGGGTAAGGATCAGCTCGCTGCGTCGATGAAGGACTACTTCGCGAGCCTGCCGTCGGCACGGGCGGAGGTACGATCGAGCATCGCCAGCGGCACGTTCGTGCATACGATCGAAAAAGCGTCGCGGACTTCCGACGGCAGCGAACACGGTGGCTGCGGCGCGGCCACCGACGAGATCGTCGACGGCAAGATTGTCATCGGCTGGCAGCTGCAACCGGCCTGCGAGTGCCCGTGACGGACATCGCTCGACTTCTACCCTTGCATCCGTCGGTAGAATTGCGGCGCGAGTCGCTTCCGCAGCGCCTGTCTGGTACATATGGCAGCTCGCGCGATGAAGATCACGAGTCGCCGCGGAGGCTCATATGTGCAGAAACATAAAGACCTTGTTCAACTTCGAACCGCCGGCGAGCGACGACGAGATTCGCGCCGCATCGATTCAATTCGTAAGAAAGCTCAGTGGATCGAGCAAACCGTCCAGAGCGAACGAAGCGGCTTTCGATGAGGCGGTCGAGGCCGTGTTCCGGGCCAGCAAGCAGCTCCTGGATTCGCTGGTCACGAACGCGCCGCCGAAGAGCAGGGCCGCGGAGAAAGCCAAGGCGAGGGCCCGAAGTGTTGCTCGCTTCGGACGTGGGGCGGACAGGCCGCCTGTCGCCGCGAAATAGCCCGCAATTCTCGCGCC
Organism: Woeseiaceae bacterium; assembly: GCA_041608415.1. Taxonomy (GTDB): domain Bacteria; phylum Pseudomonadota; class Gammaproteobacteria; order Steroidobacterales; family Woeseiaceae; genus UBA1847. The sequence goes on along the minus strand of JBFISV010000166.1, from coordinate 2,017 downwards.
GCTTAGGCGCATCCCCGGGCATGCGAATTGCGCGTGCATTGCATGTCGCCAGTCCAGCGTCAGCTGGTCATACGCTCGGACCCTGCGCGCCCGGGTGATGTGTTGCCGCCGTCGCGAGTACTGGCGGACACACTAACGTTACAATGGCATCGCCAGTTCACGGACTCCTGTCGATGGCCGTCGCCGAAAACATCTACAACAAGCTGACCAACGAAGAAGATGCCCGAACCTGCGACGAGCTCAGCGATTCTGCATGCCGCGAGGCGCCGCACAGCTTCGTCCTGATCCTGCTCAGTTACCTGCTGACGAAGCTCGGCGATGCCGTTGCGAGCCCGAAGACCACGCTGGCCTGGCTGACGTCGGTCGTCGGAGCGCCGGCGTTCGTGCTCGGACTGCTGGTTCCGATCCGCGAGTCCGGCTCGATGGTGCCGCAGCTGTTCATCGGCGGCGCGATCCGGCGGTTGCCGGTCAGGAAATGGGTCTGGGTCGCGGGCGCGGTCGGCCAGGGCTTTTGCATCATGGGCATCGGGCTCGTCGCGTTCTTCCTGCGGGGTGCCGCGGCGGGCTGGGCGATCCTCGGCCTGATCGCAGCATTCAGCCTCGCGCGTGGCTTCAGCTCGGTCGCGGCGAAGGACGTCATGGGCAAGACGATTCCGAAACCGAAGCGCGGGCAGCTGACGGGCTGGTCCGCGAGCATCGCGGGCTTTTTGAGCGTCGGCGTAGGCGTTGTCCTGATGCTGCCGGTCGCCGGGAAACTGGGCGGGTCCGCGCTCGGCGTGTTTCTCGTCGTCGCGGGAGGACTGTGGCTGCTCGCGGCGGGCGCGTACGCGCAGATCGGTGAATACGCGGGCGAGACCGGCGGCGGGCGCAGCGCCGTCGACGCGTTGCGCAAACTGCGCGTGCTCGCGAATGACAAGCCGTTCCGGCGCTTCGTCATCACGCGCGCGCTGTTGATGTGTTCGGCGCTGAGCGCGCCGTTTTACATCGCGCTCGCGCAGAACTCGCTCGGCTCACCGACCTACCTGCTCGGCGCATTCGTCGCGGCGGCAGGGGTTGCGAGCCTAGTGAGCGCGCCGCTCTGGGGCCGCTTCGCCGACCGTTCCAGCAAGCACGTAATGATCGCCGCGGCGATCGTCACGGCGACGATCGGTATCGCGACGTTCGTGCTCGATCGTTTCGTGCCGCAAGTCGCCCGGACCGTCTGGTTCACGCCTGCGGCCTATTTCGTGCTGTCGGTCGCACACAGTGGTGTGCGCGTGGGCCGCAAGACCTATGTCGTCAATCTCGCATCCGGCAACCGGCGCACCGATTACGTCGCGATCAGCAATACCGTGATCGGCGTGCTGTTGCTCGTGGTCGGCTCCGTCGGCGCGCTCGCGCCGCTGATCGGCAACGCCGGCGTGATCGGCCTGCTCGCGCTGATGGGGCTGGCAGGCGCCGCACTGGGCGCAACGCTGCCGAATGCCGAGTAAATCATGCTGCATCATGTTGATTCGACGATAAACGGAGATCTGGCCCTTTAAGGTTCGCTGCGGTTCGGTTTGCTAGAATGGACCGGAGTCTGTCGACTGAGGCCGCGATGAACAACGGCTGGTGGCGGGAAATGCAGCGGCGCAACGTGGTGCGGGTCGGCATCGCGTACGCGGTAATGGGCTGGATCATCCTGCAGATCGGCATCACGTTGTTCGAGACCTTCGAGGCGCCTGGCTGGGTGTCGAAAGTCGTCGTCTCCCTGATCGTGCTCGGCTGGCCTTTCGCGCTGTTCTTCGCCTGGGCTTTCGAGCTGACGCCCGAAGGCCTCAAGCGCACGCACGAAGTCGATCCCGGCACCTCGATTACCCGGCACACGGGGCGCAAAGTCGACTACGCGATCATTGCGGGACTCGCCGTCGCGGTGGCGTGGCTCGGCTGGGACAAACTGAGCAACGACGCGACGACGGACGCGCAGACGCAGAGCGCGGCCTCCGCAACGGCGATGCCCGCGGGCGGCGGCAGCAAGGAGGCCTCGATCGCGGTC
>JBFISV010000165.1:0-5798 GCA_041608415.1 Woeseiaceae bacterium | reverse complement strand
ATCCTGAAATTCGACCGCGAACGCCAGCGCGTTTCGCTCGGCATGAAGCAGCTCGGCGACGATCCGTGGAAAGATCTTGCCCGCCGTTACCCGCCGCAGACACGCCTGTTCGGCAAGGTGACGAACATTGCTGACTATGGATGTTTCGTCGAAATCGAGGATGGCGTCGAGGGGCTGGTGCACGTTTCCGAAATGGACTGGACCAACAAGAACGTCAACCCGTCGCGCGTCGTATCGCTCGGCGAGGAAATCGAGGTCATGGTGCTGGAAATCGACGAGGAACGGCGCCGTATCTCGCTCGGTGTGAAACAGTGCAAGTCGAATCCGTGGGCCGAGTTCTCCGGGACCTACAATCGCGGCGACAAGGTCAAGGGCCAGATCAAGTCGATCACCGATTTCGGCATTTTCATCGGCCTCGACGGCGGCATCGACGGCCTCGTGCACCTGTCGGACATCTCCTGGGATATCCCTGGCGAGGAAGCGGTGCGCAATTACCAGAAAGGCCAGGAAATCGAAGCCGCGGTGCTGGCCATCGACGCGGAACGTGAGCGCATCTCGCTGGGCATCAAGCAGCTCGAAAAAGATCCGTTCTCACAATGGCTCGCCGAACACCCGAAGAACAGCATCGTCACCGGCAAGGTGACCGAGGTGGACGCGCGCGGCGCCCTGGTCGATCTCGGCGACGGCGTCGTTGGCTCGCTGCGCGCCTCGGAACTGGCGCGCGGGCGCGTGGAGGATGCGCGCACGGTCCTGAAGGTCGGCGAGGAGGTCGAGGCGAAATTCACCAACGTCGACCGTAAGAATCGCACGGTGGCGCTGTCCATCAAGGCCAAGGAGGTCCACGAGGAAGCCGAGGCGATGACGAGCTACAACTCCGAGGCAGGTGCGGCGCCGGCGGGTACGACGCTCGGCGAGCTGCTCAAGGAAAAAATGTCCGGAGGCCGTAAATAATACGTAAAAAGAGTAGCCCGGACCGCCCGGTCCGGGCTATATTTGTCAATACTATCGGTAAGTTACGAGTCACTGAGCAGAAAGTGGTAGGGGAATGACGAAATCTGAGCTCATCGAGGCTATCGCCCGCAAGCAAAAACACCTTCCTGCCAAGGACGTCGAATTGGCGGTCAAGCACCTCCTGGACCTGATGAGTGACTCCCTGGCGCAGGGACAGCGAATCGAGATTCGCGGTTTTGGCAGCTTCTCACTGCATTTTCGGCCGCCGCGCATCGGACGGAACCCGAAAACCGGCGAGGCGGTGGCATTGTCGGGAAAATACGTGCCGCATTTCAAACCGGGCAAGGATCTGCGCGAGCGCGTCAATCAGAGCCGCCAGTTCCCCATCAAGAGTTGATACCCAGGCCCGATACGAGGCGGCGGACCGGCACCGTGACGCTGGACTCGGTCTCGATAAGCCCGCACGTCGGTCCGGAGTAACTCCATGTTGAAGCGAGCCATTCTGGTACTGGTCGTCGTCGTCATCGGCGTCGCGATGTTCGCCTTTACCTCGGTGAATAGCGGCTCGATCGACATCGACCTGCTGTTCACGCAGGTCTCCACCTCGGTGCCGGTCGCCTTCAGCGTCGCGTTCGCCGTAGGCTGGTTGTTCGGCTTGCTCTCTCTGTCGGTATGGGCGATCAAGCTCGTCAACGAGCGGCGCGTGCTGCGCCGGGCCCTGCGAGCGTCGGAGTCGGAGGTATCGAGCCTCAGAAGCCTGCCTCTGACAGATGCCGACTGAATCCACGTTTTTACTCGCCGGGCTGTTCCTGTTGCTGGCCGCGGCCGGCTGGGCGCTCGGGCGCTTCGGCGAACGCGAAGACGAAGAAGCGCCCGTTCCGCTCAATGTCGATTACCTCAAGGGTCTGAATTTTCTGCTCAACGAGCAGACCGATCAGGCACTCGAGCATTTCCTGAAAATGGTCCGCGTCGACGACAAGACGATCGAAACCCATTTTGCGCTCGGCAGCCTGTTCCGCCGCCGTGGCGAGGTCGATCGCGCGATCCGTATCCATCAAAACATCATCGCGCGCCCCGACATCGCCTCGGAGCAGCGCGATCAGGCGCTGTTTTCGCTGGCGAAGGACTACCTGAAAGCAGGATTGCTCGACCGTGCAGAGAGTCTATTCGTGCGCCTGTCGCAGGGCTCGCGCTACCAGGTCGAGGCGTACGAAAATCTGTGTGGAATCTACGAGCAGGAAAAGGAGTGGCAGAAAGCCATCGAGGCCGGGCAGCAACTCGAGGTTCTCGGGGGGCGTTCGCTCGCCCTGCAGATTGCGCACTACTACTGCGAACTCGCCGAGGCATCGGCTGCCGCCAGGGATTACACGGCCGCGAGGAAGTATGTGAAACAAGCGCAATCCGGCCGGCCGCGGACGATGCGTGGTGCGCTGACCCGAGCCCACATCGCTCGCGAGATGCACGATCACAAGACGGCGCTACGCCTCTATCGCCGCATTATCGAGGAAGACACGTACCTGATCGCGGAGGCGCTGCCGGAGATGGTGGCGATCCACAGGCGCGAAAACCACCTGAGTAAACTCGACAAGGCGCTGCGCTCGATGCTGGCGAAGAATCCCGAGATGGGCACGCTGGTCGCCCATACGGCGATTGTCAACGACATCGGCGGCATTCCGGTCGTGGATGAATGCGTCGAGAAATACATGCGAGACGACCCGACCCTGGCGGCATTTATCGACATCGAACACCTGAAATCCGGCGACGAGGCGGCGCTCGCGAGGGTTCGCAGCGCGCTGGCGAAGCTCGCATCGACCACGCCGCGGTACCAGTGCAAGGAATGTGGCTTTTCCAGCCAGCGTCTGCTGTGGCAATGCCCGAGTTGTCGCAGCTGGGAAACGCAGCGCCCGGCCTCACGGGTCCGGTTCGACAGCGTGCTACAGCGCTCGATTACCTGACACCGGGCGACCCGGTCGTCCGCCGTTCGTCGGCGGCGCCAGCGCCACCGATTTCGGCGCATTTGGGCGAAATTCGTCGGCCGCAGCGCATCCCCGACTGTCCTAATCTGCTTCTGGCCGCAGGGTTGCGGCGTTTTTCCCCAGAAGGAGCTAATAATGAACGTTTTTCGCAAAATACTGCCGGTGGCGGCAATGCTGTTTCCGCTGCTCGCGTGGGCCGGCCCGGTCAACGTCAATACGGCCGACGCGGAGACCATCGCCCAGGAGCTGAAAGGCGTCGGTCTGGCGAAGGCGAAAGCCATCGTTGCCTACCGACAGAAACACGGGCCGTTCAAGAACGCGGACGAGTTGTCGCTGGTCAAGGGTATCGGCGAGCGCACCGTCGACGCCAATCGCGCCGACATCAGGGTCGGCCCGCCGGGCAAATAGGCAGTCGCGCACGGCAGCACTGAGCCGCACCGGCACCGCCGGTGCGGCTCGCTTTATTTCGGACAGCGTGAACGGCGTCATAAATTCATTAGGTCAAATTGGCTATGATATGCACTGATTGAGGCTGTTGGAGCGCGAAATTGGCTCAAAAAGTACGTGCGGCCGTATTTCCGGTCGCGGGCCGGGGCACCCGGTTTCTGCCGGCGACCAAGGCGAGTCCGAAGGAAATGCTGCCGATCGTCGACAAGCCGCTGATCCAGTACGCGGTCGAGGAGGCGATCGAGGCTGGGGCGACACGGCTGGTCTTCGTGACCGGCAGTTCGAAGCGCGCCATCGAGGATCACTTCGATTCGGACCCGGAGCTCGAGCGCGCCCTGACGGAGGCGGGCAAGGACGATCTGCTGCATTCGATCCAGGATATCGTGCCAGCCGGGGTGACCTGCATCTACATTCGCCAGGGTGAGCCGCTGGGCCTGGGGCACGCCGTTCTTTGTGCGCGCGCCGCGGTCAACCACGAACCGTTTTTCGTGCACCTGGCCGACGACCTCATCGCGGCCCGGCCGGGCTGCCTGTCGCAGATGGCGGCGGAATATGCCGAACACGGCGGCAGCGTGATCGCCGTCGAGACCGTGCCGCGCGAGCACACGTCGAGCTACGGCATCGTGGCGATCGATACGGGCGATCGCAACCGCATTACGCAGATCGTCGAAAAGCCCGCGCCCGAGGATGCACCTTCCAATTCCGCCGTTGTCGGACGCTACCTGTTGCAGCCGGAAATTTTCGACAAGCTCGAATCGACCGGCCGCGGGGCTGGCGGGGAGATACAGCTGACCGACGGCATTGCAGACTTCATGTGCGACTCCGCGGTCTACGCGTATCCATTCGACGGCGTTCGCTACGACTGCGGCAGCAAGCTCGGTTACCTGCAGGCGACCGTCGCCTACGGCCTCAAACATCCCGATACGGGCGCGCGATTTCGTCAACATCTCGAAGAGTTGCTCAGGGAGCCGGCGGTCAAGCCGGCGGAAACGGGGTAGGTATGCGTAATTCACAAGGAAGGTTGCAGTCATGAGGAACCAGGGTATCGAGCGGATCATGAGCGCTCCGGCAGTATCGGTAAACGTCGGTAATACGGTGCTGCAAGCCAAAGTGTTGATGGAGTCCTTGCGGATCAATCATCTGCCGGTTGTCGACGAGGGCAAACTCGTCGGCCTCATTTCCTCCGCGGATTTCCTCAAGCTGTTTCTTCTCGATCAGGGCCGCAATTTCGACGCCGCGATCGCCGTCGAGCAGATCATGGAGAAGAATCCGATCGCGCTGACGAAAAACGATCGTCTGCGCGACGCGGCCGAAAAGTTGTCGGTCGGCGGCTTCCATTCCCTGCCGGTCATCGACGAGGATCGCAATCTCGTTGGCATCGTCACCTCGACCGACCTCATCAAACACATGCTGCATCACATTCCGACCGGCGACGGAAGTCTGAATGAAAAGTCCGACATCGGCATCGAGATACGCGCCAAGATGCTGGAAGAGGTCTACCGCGCCGCCGAAAAATTCATCCGCAGCGGGCACGCCGAGCGCGAGCACAGCGTCCTGATCAAGGCATTGCAGGCGGCCAACGACTCCGGGACCACGGAAGTCGCGATATAACAAGGCGGCTGCGATTCGCCACGGCGGGAGGGTCCAGGCCTCGATGAGAGGTCCTTTCAGATGTCGCAGCCGCGAACTCGGCACTTTTACAGGTCAGCCTGACAGCATGATTCGTTTTGTCCGGTAGGTTCTGACTGAGCTATTCTTGGCACACAGTGTTGCTGCCTGTAGTATTCCTATCTCGGGCCGGCAAGAGCGATTTATCGCAGAAAGTGCTCCAGCTATTTCGATTGGACAGTCCGGGTCGCTGGATTATGTGAAACCCGGAGGCCTCTGAGAGGCTCCCTTCCAAGCTAAAGGTGGACTATGTTCAAACGACTTTCAGTAGCCGCGATTTCTATGTGCATTGCGGCGTGTGCCGCCTCAGGCCCTGAAGCACCGGCGCCAACCGCAACGCCGTCGTCAACGAGTGTTGACGCCGTTGCATCAGAGGATCCCTCGGCCCCAGCGGCGAACGAACCAAACGAGCAGGATGCGGCCGGCGCGCCGGAGAGCGAGAGTGCGACGCTCGCGACCAAGAGCGAGATCGTGTGTCGCAAGCAGAGGGTTTCCGGTTCCAGAATGGTTACGACATTCTGTCGTCCGCGCGCCGAAATAGAGGAAAGGGCGGAGAAGGACAAGGAAACGCTTCGCCAAATGCGCTCGACGATGAGCGGATCTGACTGTGCCCTGAACAACAGTTGCTAGCAGGCAACTAAAAAAAATCCTCTGGTGAGACTGTTTACACAGTCACATTCAGAAGCCATTTTAAAAGTCTGGCTCCCTGAGTCGGCGCGCACTGGCCAGTCAGTGCGTCGAACTTACATACCGACT
>JBFISV010000164.1:0-5808 GCA_041608415.1 Woeseiaceae bacterium | reverse complement strand
CGCTTGTATTCCTGCTTGGGATTTTTCTGCGCGTAGCTTCTGAGACCGATGCCCTGCCGCAGGTGATCCATGCCGGCGAGATGCTCTTTCCAGTGATGATCGAGCTGACGCAGCATGATTTGTTTTTCGACATTGCGCATCAGCTCGCTGCCGACGGCCTCTTCCTTTGCGGCATACGCCTCATTGGCAGCCCGCACGCAGATATCGCGAATTCCGTCATCGTTGAGGGATTTGTCGTCGCGAACGAGCTTCGTGATGTCCAGATCGAGACCGAATTCGGCCTCGAGCGCCTGCGACAGGCCGTCGGTGTCCCATTGCTCATCGAGGCTGCCCGGCGGAATGTACGTGCCAACCGTGATCCCCACGACTTCTTCCCTGATCGCAGCGACCGAATCCTCGATTTCGTCCGCGTCGAGTAACTCCGAGCGCTGATGATAGACAACCTTGCGCTGGTCGTTCGCAACGTCGTCGTACTCGAGCAGGTTCTTGCGGATGTCGAAGTTATGCGCTTCGACCTTGCGCTGCGCGCGTTCTATTTGCCGCGACAGCAATTTGCTTTCGATGGCCTCGCCCTCGCGCATGCCGGCGCGCGACAGCAGCGCCTTGGTGCGCTCGGGATCGCCGAAGATGCGCATCAGCGTATCTTCCATGGAGAGATAGAAGCGACTCGAGCCCGGATCGCCCTGACGACCCGAACGGCCGCGGAGCTGATTGTCGATGCGGCGCGATTCATGACGTTCGGTGCCGACGATGTGCAGACCGCCGGCCTCGAGCACTGCGTCATGACGCTGCTGCCATTCGGTGCGGATTCGCTCCTTGTCGGACTCGTCGTCGGCCTCGGCCAGGGCGGCATCGAGGCTCCCGCCGAGCACGATGTCGGTACCGCGCCCGGCCATGTTGGTGGCGATCGTAATAGCGCCGGGGCGCCCGGCATTCTGCACGATGTTCGCTTCGCGTTCGTGCTGCTTCGCATTCAACACGCTGTGCTCGATGCGGCGTTTCTTGAGTATCCCGGACAGCAGTTCGGAGGTCTCGATCGAGGTGGTGCCAACGAGAACCGGCTGGCCGCGTTCCTGGCAGTCGCCGATGTCCTCGATGATGGCTTCGAACTTGTCGTCTTGCGTCAGGTAGACGAGGTCCGGCTGATCGTCCCGGATCATGGTCTTGTGCGTCGGGATCACGACGACTTCGAGCCCGTAGATTTGCTGAAACTCGAACGCCTCGGTATCGGCCGTGCCGGTCATGCCCGACAGGTTGTTGTAAAGCCTGAAGAAATTCTGAAACGTAATCGACGCGATCGTCTGGTTCTCCTGTTTGATCGTAACGCCTTCCTTCGCCTCGATCGCCTGGTGCAGGCCGTCGGACCAGCGGCGGCCCGGCATCGTGCGACTCGTAAACTCGTCGACGATGACGATCTCGCCGTCCTTGACGATGTAATCGACATCGTTCTGATAAATCGCGTGCGCGCGCAGCGCATTGTTCATGTGATGAACGAGGCGAATGTTCGCGGCGTCGTACAGGCTCTCACCCTCGGTAAGCAGGCCGGCCTGGGCCATCAGCTGCTCGATCTTCTCGTTGCCCTCCTCCGTGACATGCACCTGCTTGGCTTTTTCGTCAATTGTATAGTCGCCGCGCGGCGCAAGCCGGCAAACGGCGATTTTCTTGCTGTCGTCCTCGAGCACGACGTCGGCATCGCGTTCGTCGGCCAGCGCCACCGCCGCCTCGAGCGTCATGTCGCTCCCGTTGTCGGCCTCCGCCGCAACGGGTTTTCCGCGCTCGTCCAGCAATTCGACGCGCTGCGCCGAAATGTCCCAGTTGACGGGCGCGTCGGCCTCGTGGTGCGCGGTCAGTTTCGGAATGAGCTTGTTGATCTTCGCATACAGATCCGTGCTTGCCTCCGCCGGCCCGGAGATGATCAGCGGCGTGCGCGCCTCGTCGATGAGAATCGAGTCGACCTCGTCCACGATCGCGAAATTCAGCGGTCTCTGAACCTTGTCGTCGTTGGAGAAAGCCAGGTTGTCGCGGAGATAATCGAAGCCGAGTTCGTTGTTCGTCGCATAGGTGATGTCGCTCGCGTAAGCGGCCCGCTTCTCGCTCTGCGTCTGGCCGCTCTTCGCTACCCCGACCGTCAGGCCCAGGAATTCGTAGACGGGTCGCATCCAGTCGGCATCGCGTTGCGCGAGGTACTCATTGACCGTGACGATGTGCACGCCGCCGCCGCCCAGCGCATTGAGGTACGCGGGCAGCGTGGCGACCAGGGTCTTGCCCTCGCCCGTGCGCATCTCGGCGATATTGCCGTCGTGCAGCACCATGCCGCCGATGAGCTGCACGTCGAACGGCCGCATGCCGAGAGTGCGCACCGAAGCCTCGCGCGCGACGGCGAAGGCCTCGGGCAGCAGGTCATCGAGCGTCTCGCCTGCCGCGAGTCTCGACCTGAACTGATCGGTCTTCGCCGCGAGGTAGGCATCGCTGTGGTTCTTGAGGTCGGCTTCGAGTTCGTTGATGCGGTTCGCGACTTTCGAATACTGGCGCACAAGTCGCTGGTTGCGACTGCCGAATATGCGGGTCAGGAAGTTGGCCAAGAATTACTCCGGTAGACAAAGCTGCGCGTACGCCGGCGAAACGAAGCGCGTTATTTTAGGGTTTTGTCGAGGATTTTAGAATCAAATCCCGGGGTTATTTTCCCGGGAGTTTCATCCTGAGGGCGAATCGGCGGATCACAAGGCGGCGGCGCGCCGCCACGACGGCTCGTGGCTAGCTTCCGCCGTCGCGGATGAAATTGACCGGATTGACGCGGCGGCCGTTCTTCAGCACCTCGAAGTGCAGATTGGGGCCGGTTGCACGGCCCGTATCGCCCATCAGCGCGACGGCCTGGCCCTTTTTCACCTCGTCGCCGACCGCAACGAGATTCTGGGAATTATGCGCATATCGCGTGGCGTAGCCGCTGCCATGGTTGATTTCCACCATGACTCCGTAGCCGTAACGGTCGCCGGACCACGATACGACCCCGTCGGCGACGGCCGCGATCGACTGACCTTCCTTGCCGGCGAAATCGATGCCCGTATGATTCGCCGGCTTGCCGGTGAACGGATCGGTGCGCTTGCCGAAATACGACGAAATCCAGCCGGACTTGACGGGCCGGCCCTGCGGGGAAACGCGCTCCTTGAGGCTCTCGTTCATCAGCACGCCCTCGAGCACCCAGAGCTGTGCTTCACGGTCATCGAGCTGGCTGTCGAGCGTCACCATTGCTTCGACGACATCGGGAATCGCCACGTTCGAGCCGCTCGAGACCGGCTCTTCGGGGCCGCCGAGCGCGGGCGCCGAATCGAAATCGAACTCGCCGTCGTCGAGCTCGGCCATATCCGTCAGGCGACGCCCCAGCGCATCGAGGCGAATGACCCGCGCATTCATTTGCGCAATTCGCAACGCCAATGCATCGAGCGTGTCTTCGTTGTCGCGCCGGATGGATGCGATGTATTCCTGTTGCGACTGAACCTCCTCGCCGAGCACTACGAGTTGCGTTGCGCTCACGCCCGAGCCGGTCTTCGAGGAGTACCAGTAACCGCCGGCAAAACTCATGGCGCCGATCAGGCCGACAATCGCAAGCGCGCCGAGGCCGAGGCCTATGCCTGACAGGCTCAGTTGCCGGGGCTGCGACAGCCCTTTGCCGAAAATGACGACGTTCATCGAGCAGGCCTCAGATGCATTTTGCCGGGATCGTTGTTGCCATAACTGCAGGTTGCTTTCGCGCTTCTGGTTTTTGACATGCAGTCGATCATCGCTTCGGTAGCCCCGCTGCCATAGGACCAAGTCCCTTAGACCGGTGGTTTTGCGTCCCCGCTTTTCAACGGGTATGCCCTTGTCGTGTCCGAAACTATGCATAATGTCCGTTTTCATTACAAGACGAATGCGTTTGAACGGTGAACGGGGTCACCCGGGGCGCCGCGGATCAGCCAACCACGTCACACTTATATGACCTCCGGGCCACTCAAGAATTTGTTAAATCCTCGTGAAAACGGGGAGTTAGCGGATATCGTCCGGCGCGCCGAGGCCATGGGCGCCCTGACCGGGGCGCTCGCCGACGCGCTGCCCGCGGAATTTGCAGGCAGCATCGTCGCCGCAAATTCGAGGGAGGACGGCGAGCTCGTGGTGATCGCCCGGTCGCCTGCCTGGGCGGCGCGCCTGCGCTTCGAGTCCGAAAAGCTGCTGGCGGCCGCGCGCGCCCACGGAGAGGCGGCCACGCGCTGCACCGTGCGGGTCTCGCACGATTCTTAACCCGCTCGCGTCGGGGCGCAGAACCCGTATCCGGACCTGTCGGAGGCGCGCGTCCCTCGTTGCGGCGCTGGCTGGCGCCATATTCGCGGCCGCGGCTATCCGCGACGCTCGCGCCATCAGGGGATGCGGCTCGAAAACGCTTCGGATTCGATCAGGCCGCCGACGGCCGTCGCGTCATGCGTAAGACGGGGTCGCGTAGGATATTGGCGCGCGATGTGAATCCGCGAAGGTGACCTCCTCGAAGGCCGACCGGTTCGCCAGCAGCGCGCGCAGCAACTTGTTGTTGAGATCGTGGCCGGACTTGAAGGCGCGAAGCTCGCCGAGCAGGCTGTGGCCCAGGAGATAAGCGTCGCCGATGGCGTCGAGGATCTTGTGAATGACGAACTCGTTGGAGTAACGCAGCCCGTCCTCGTTGAGGATGCGGTAGTCGTCGAGCACGATGGCGTTGTCCATACTGCCGCCCAGTGTCAGATTGCGTTCACGCAACGCCTCGACATCGCGAAGAAAACAGAACGTGCGCGCGCGGCTCACTTCCTTGAGAAAAGACGTCGATGAAAAATCGATCGTGGCCTGCTGGCTGAGCTTGTTGAACACGGGGTGATTGAAACACACCTCGAAATTCACCTTGAAACCGTCGAAGGGACGCAATTCGGCCCACTTGTCGCCGTCTTCGACGCGCACGGTCTTTTTGATCCGGATAAACTTCTTTGCCGCGTTTTGTTCCTCGATACCGGCAGACTGCAGCAGGAACACGAACGGCCCGGCGCTGCCATCCATGATGGGCACTTCAGGGGCCGAGAGATCGATGTTGATATTGTCGATGCCGAGACCGGCGAGCGCCGACATCAGGTGCTCGACCGTGGCAACCTTGACGCCGTCCTTGATCAGCGTGGTGCCGAGCATGGTCTCGCCTACGTGCAGCGGATCGGCCGGGATATCCACGGGCTCGGCAAGATCCACGCGGCGAAACGTGATGCCCGCGTTTTCGGCCGCGGGCCTGAGCGTCATGTAGACTTTTTCGCCGGTGTGCAGGCCGACGCCCGTCGCGCGGATGGCGGTCTTCAGGGTGCGTTGTCGCAGCATAGCCACAGCTCTGAACTCAGTGAACACACGGTAAAAGTAGCGGGCGTTGTATGACTGCTACGTGAACGGCAGGACCGGCGCGCGGCCCATCACCCGAAACCGGGGGCAAGCCTACCATACGTACACGAAACTCCTCAAGATTTTCAGTGCCTTAGCCCGGATGTGACAGGAGCGCAGCGCACGACTTGCACGCCGGCCCGTAGCCTGTCCGGGGCGGCAAGACGCGGGCCTTGGACCCTGGCCGCGACCTCGCGGGTAGAAGCAGGCGAGCCGGCCCGGGTGTCTGCCCGGGCCGGCCCTGCGGAGGTCGATGCCGGCGACGAGTGAGTGGCGTCGCGGCCCCGGGGTCAGTCGGCCTGACGCCTGAGAAACGCAGGGATGTCGAGCAGCTCTTCCTGCAATCCGGCATCGCCGAGCCCGTCTCCCACCGCCCGCTTGCGCTGCACGGTG
>JBFISV010000163.1:0-5826 GCA_041608415.1 Woeseiaceae bacterium | reverse complement strand
CCGATGGCGCAGGACCGCACACGGCAGGTGATCATCGGCGAGGCGCCCGTGTTTCTCGAGATGCTCGAGCACGTGTCGCGCGCGGCCCCTCTGTCCAAGCCGCTGCTCGTGGTCGGCGAGCGCGGCACGGGCAAGGAGCTCATCGCATCGCGACTGCACTACCTCTCCGGTCGCTGGGAGAGCCGCTTCGTGAAAGTGAATTGCGCGGCACTGACCGAATCGATCCTCGAATCCGAGCTGTTCGGCCATGAGGCGGGAGCGTTTACGGGCGCCGCGAAAATGCACGTCGGACATTTCGAACGCGCGGACGGCGGTACCCTGATTCTCGACGAGCTTGCAACGATCAGTCTGCGCATGCAGGAAAAAATTCTGCGCGTGATCGAATACGGGGAGATCCAGCGGGTCGGCGGCAGCGACACGATCAACGTCGACGTGCGCACCGTGGGCTCGACCAACGCCGACCTGCGTGCACTCGCCGCCGCGGGCGCGTTCCGCGAAGATCTTCTGGACCGGCTCGCGTTCGACGTCATCACGATTCCGCCGCTCCGCGAGCGGGTGGAAGACATTTTGCCGCTTGCGCATGCGTTTGCAATCAACATGGCAAGCGAATTGCGCTGGTCGCTGTTCCCGGGATTCAGCCCGCGAGCCTCCTCGGCGCTACTGCGGCACCCCTGGCCGGGCAACGTGCGCGAACTCAAGAACACGGTCGAACGCTCCGTGTACCGCTGCGACGAACCCGATCAGGTCATAACGAAAATTGCCTTCGATCCCTTCGATTCGCCGTTCACGCTGGTCGCGGCGAGTGCGCCGGGGGAAGCGGGAACAGAGACGCGGCAACCGCTTCTGCTGCCGACGAACCTGACCGAACGCCTGAAGAACACGGAACGCGAGCTGTTACGTGCGGCCATGGAGCGCTCGCGCTTCAATCAACGGGTGGCCGCGGACCTGCTGGGCCTGAGTTACGACCAGCTTCGCGGCCGGCTCAAGAAACACCGTATCGGGCGCGGCGAAAGTGCCTGAATGTCAGTAACTCTCGTCGCGATAGCGTCGAACGTAAATGGCCGCGGCCGTGAACAGGCCGCAGACGACGAGTCCCGTCCAGACGGACGGACTCGTCACGAACCGGCCGATGTCGAGGTACGCGACCAGGCTGACCGTGTTCTCAGACAGGTGCAGGCTGTCCTCGTCGAAAAACGTCTCGAGGTCCATGCTCCTGAACAGCGGAATCTTGCCCGGCCGCAGAATTACCGCGTCCAAGAAGTAGCGGCTGCGCAGGAATATGAATTCGACCGGCGGAATCACGAACAGCGGCATGAAAGCCATCAACAGAGGTGACCGCTTGGTCATCGCCGACACGAGCAGAAACCAGCCCACGAACGGCGACATCCACAGAGCCCATGCGAGCGTACCGATCACGGCGGCCAGCCAATTATCGAAAAGCGGCAATGAGCCCCAGATGAGGTGGCCGACATCGCCACCTTTCGCCGCGACCCAGGCACTCACTATGAGCAGGTTGACGACGTGGGTGACGACGACCACGCCGAGCGTAACGAGCGGAATCACCAACACCGCCGTGACGAGTTTCGACAGCACGGCCTCGAGATCGGTTATCGGCATCGAGCGCCAGAAGAGAATGCTCTTGTCCTTGCGTTCCGCGTACAGCGCATCGAGGCTGTAAAACACCGCGAGGATCAAGACGGCGAGCAGGAAAAGCGCGAAAAATAAAAGGAAGTAGGCCGTCAGCACGCCGCGGCGCTCCGCTTCACCCGCGATATTGGATGCGCCGAAAATCGCAACGTCCAGTTCCTTCGCAAATCCGGACGCGAACATCAACGCCGCCAGCGTCCCCAGCGTGACGATCACGGCGATTGCTGCCGGCGTGACATAAATGGACCGATGCTCCCAGATTTCGCGCCGGATGAGCGCCAGTTGATGCGCGATCATGCGCGCGCCCCCTTGACCTTGGCGACGAACAGGTCCGCGACAGACGGCGTACTCAAGTCGCCCAGGCCGGCGAGATTCTCGCGGCTGACGTTCTCGAACAGAAGCACCGCCTTGCCGAACATTTCACTTTCGGATATCGGGCCGAAACGGCGTGCCTTCGCGGCGCCGTCACCGGCAGCCACGAGCTGCGCATAGGTGTCGGGCAACGAGTCCATACTCGCCTTCAGCAGGATCTTGCCGTCGTTGATGAACATTACGTCGGTCATCAGGTTCTCGATTTCCTCGACCTGGTGGGTCGTGATCAGGATCGTGCGCTCGCCGTCGAAATAGTCGCCGAGCAAATTGGCGTAAAATTCCTTGCGAAAAATGATGTCGAGGCCGAGCGTCGGTTCATCGAGAACCAGCAGTTTCGCGTCGATGGCCATGATGATGGCGAGATGCAGCTGCGTCACCATGCCCTTGGACAACTCGCGTACTTTCGAATCGCGCATGATCTTCGTGCTCTGCAGCAGCGCCTCGGCACGCGAGCGCGAAAAATTCGGGTGCGTCGACGCGACGAAATCGAGCAATTGACGCACGCGAATCCACCGTGGCAACACGGCCACGTCGGCGATGAAACAGATGTTCTGCATGAGTTTCTTGCGCTGCCTGAAGGGATCGAGCCCGAGCACCGACAAATCCCCGCGGCAGTCGGTAAGCCCCAGAATCGCCTTCAGCAATGTCGTCTTGCCGGCACCATTGGGGCCGATCAGGCCCATGATCTTGCCTTTTTCGATCTCGAAACTGACGTTGTCCACGGCGCGCACGTTGCCGAAATGCTTCGACACGTTGTGCGCCGTCACGAGGCTAGCCATTGTCGTCCCCTGCGTTTTTCGCCGAAGCGGCGTCAGTCACCAGCTGTTCGATATCCAGGCCGAGCCGCTCGATGGTCGCGACGACCTTGGGCCACTCCTGCTCGACGAATCGCCGCCGCTCGTCCTTGATGAGTTGCATGCGCGCGCCGGGATTGATGAACATCCCGCGGCCGCGCTTTTTCTCGACCAGGCCTTCCTCGACCAGTTCCTGGTAACCCTTGAGCACGGTGAGCGGATTGAGCCGATACTCGGCCGCGACGTTGCGCACCGACGGCAGCGCGTCGCCGTCGCCGAGGACTCCTTCGAGAATCATCGCCACGACGCGATTGCGCAGCTGACGATAAATCGGCAGATCTTCACTCCATTTCGGATCCATAGCCCTGTCCGTTAGCCGCGCGCCGGCCGTGCCTGCCGCAGAACGGCTGCTGTCGCCGCATCCAAAAAGCGCCGGCCGGTCGCAACCGGCCGGCGCAAGTCCGTCGTAACTTTACTCACCGTTGTGACGGAAACTCAAATCGACGTCCACCGCATCCATCGGACGCTCGATCGATACGGTCGGCTCCGGCGTCGATTCGAAGCGCTTGCCGGCTGCCACGGTGTTACCGGCGTCTGCCGGGCGATCGACGGCATGGGTCTGTGCCGCAAGCAAAGCAAGGCCCATCAACATCATGAGGGCAAGGCCGGACAGGTGACTCAGGCGTACGGCAACGGACACGGTTGTTATCTCCCTCGGCAGCGGTGCTTCGGCCGCCGCCCCTAGTGAATTGGTGTTATAGTCAACTATAACACTGAATACACAAATTGCAAGCGCTGCTTCGGCACAAAATGAACCCGCCGGGCCGCTGCCGCGTTAGCAAGTCACATGAACGCGGTGAATTGCCTCCCCCGATATCCGGCGCTTCCCCGCCTGACTGCCGTACCCTATGCTTCGCGCATGGATCGCCGGCCGGAAGACAGCACCCTGATGCTCCGCTACCGGGACGGCGACGTCGAGGCCTTCGAGACGCTGTACAGGCGCCACAGCGACCCGCTCTACCGCTACCTGCTGCGTCGCTGCCGCCACCGCGACACGGCCGAGGACCTGTTCCAGGAAGTCTGGGGCAAGATCGTCAAGTCGCGGGCGCGCTACCGGCCGACCGCAAAATTCACGACCTTCCTGTACCGGGTCGCACAAAACTGTTTCATCGATCATCTGCGCCGCAATCGTAAACACGAAGCCGGCGCCGACATCGACCCCGATACCCAGGCCGGCCCCGGCGTCGATCCGGACCACGAAGCGGAAAGAAGCCTCGCGCGCCAACGCCTCGCGGTGGCGCTCGCCGCGCTGCCCGACGAGCAGCGCGACGTGTTTCTGCTTTACGAGGAGGCGCATCTGACCCTCGAGCAGATCGCGGCGGTGACGGGCGTCAATCGTGAAACGGCCAAGAGCCGGCTGCGCTACGCCGTCGCTAAACTCAAAGCGGCCATCAAGGAACAGATCGCCGATTCCGTGGAGGCTCCATGAACGACGAGCGATCAGGGCTGCGTGCAGACGACGTCGCCGATCCGGAGGTGAGCGCACTTTATTCCGAACTCGCCGCCGAACGAACGCCGGCCTCGCTGAACGAAGCCGTACTGCGTCAGGCGACACGCACCGCGGGCAGGGGGTACGCGCGTTCGATCGCCTGGATGCGTCCCATGGCCTGGGCGGCGACGATCGGGCTCTGCCTCGCGATCGTCATCGAACTGGCCGACGTGGCAGAACCGGAGATCGGTGCCGACGGCTTTGCGGGCGCCGTGCGCAGCAAGCCGGCGGCGCCCCGCGAAGCTGCAGCCGCGAGGGAAGCGGCGACAATTGGGACGGGCGCTTTCCACGTCACGGACGCGCCGCTACTCGAGGAAGCGGCGGCCATTGCCAGGTTGCGCGGCGAGTCGGACGGGACCGCTGTGCGACCGCTTGCCGGCTCGGGTGCGGTCGGTTCGGGACCGGCCGCCTGCAGCGCCGAAGCGACGGCAAAGCCGGAGACCTGGCTCGACTGCATCAGGGCACTCCGCGAGGCCGGCAGGGATGCCGAGGCCGAAGAGCAGGAAGCGCTGCTGCTCGCCGCGTTTCCGGATTTCGACGTCCGTTGAGCCGTTCGTGGCGTGCATGCGGCGAGCGTGCGCGCCCGAGGCTTATGAAAACGCCCCGCGGATGCTAGAATCCCGGCCCCTTTCGTCCGCGGGAAAAAAAACATGAAAGCACCCGTTCGCGTCACGATTACCGGCGCCGCCGGCCAGATTGGCTACCAGCTCGCATTTCGCATCGCCTCCGGACAAATGCTCGGGACAGACCAGCCCGTCATCCTGCAACTGCTGGAAATCCCGCCGGCCCTGGCAGCATTGAACGGCGTCGTGATGGAACTCGACGACTGCGCGTTTGCGACGCTCGCGGGTATCGTCGCGACGGACGATCCGGATACGGCGTTCAAGGACAGCGATTACGCGCTGCTCGTCGGCGCGCGTCCGCGCGGACCCGGCATGGAGCGCAAGGACCTGCTCGAGGCGAACGCGGCCATTTTCTCGGTGCAGGGCAAGGCGATCAATGAGCGGGCGAATCGCGACGTCAGGGTGCTGGTCGTCGGCAACCCGGCGAACACGAACGCGCTGATCGCGAGCAGCAACGCTCCCGACATCGACGCGCGCAATTTCACGGCGATGACGCGACTCGATCATAATCGCGCACTCGCACAGCTCGCAGCCAGGACCGGCAGCCATGTTACCGACATTCGGCGCATGACGATCTGGGGAAACCATTCGGCGACGCAGTACCCCGACGTCAGTCACGCCACGGTCAAAGGCGAGAGCGCCGCGAGTCTCGTCGATCAGTCGTGGCTCGTCGACGAATTCATTCCGGTCGTGCAAAAGCGCGGCGCTGCGATTATCGATGCGCGTGGCGCCTCGTCGGCCGCGTCCGCGGCCTCGGCGGCGATCGACCACATGCACTCCTGGGCGCTGGGCTCGCCGTCCGACGACTGGGTCAGCATGGCGGTTCCCGCCGACGGCAGTT
>JBFISV010000162.1:0-5830 GCA_041608415.1 Woeseiaceae bacterium | reverse complement strand
TTCGACGCGGCCGTGGCACGGGTCTTCCCGGACATGCTGCGGCGCTCGTTTCCCGGGGATGCCGCCTCGCTCGAGGCGATCGGCTCGCTCGCGGCACGCTTCGTGACCGACGACAGCGTCTGTTACGACCTCGGCTGCTCCCTGGGCGGCGCCACCCTTGCCATGCGCCAGGGCATTCGCGCGGCAGCCACCCGCATCGTCGCCGTCGACAACGCCCCCGCCATGATCGCGCGCTGCCGCGAGATCGTCGCCGAGGACGACGCGAACCGCCCCGGTGCGCCGCCAGTTGACATAATCCTGGGCGATATCCGTGACGTCGAGATCACCGATGCATCGATGGTGGTGCTCAATTACACGCTGCAATTCCTGCCGCCGGACGAGCGCGATCCGCTCATGCGACGGATTTATACCGGCCTCAACAAAGGCGGCGTGCTCGTGCTCTCGGAGAAAGTCGTCGACGAGGACGCGCATATGGAAGCGCTGCTCGCAGACCTCTATCGCGAGCACAAACGGCGCGCGAACTACAGCGCGCTCGAGATCGCGAGAAAACGCGCGGCGCTCGAAAACGTGCTGATTCCCGAGACGATCGGGACGCATCGGGCTCGCCTCGAGGCGGCCGGTTTCGGCCGCGTGGCCGTCTGGCTCAGGTATTTCAATTTCGTCTCGATTATTGCCGTCAAACAATGATCGACGAGAAAGCACTCGCCGCTCGCCTGCGCACGATCGGGCTCGACGATTGGCCGGACGCAGTATTTCCTCTGATTCGCGAACGCCTGTCGCCCCGGGCGCACGGCGATTTCGAGCGCTGGCGTCTTGCGCTGCAGTCGCTCGAGACATCTGCCGAGAATATCTTCGCCGTCCGCGAGGCGCTGCAGCGCCTCGCACCCTGGCGCAAGGGCCCGTTCGACCTCGGCGGCGTGCACGTCGATGCCGAGTGGCGCTCCGACCTCAAATGGAAACGACTCGAGAACGCGATCACGCCGCTCACGGGCCGCAACGTACTCGACGTCGGCTGCGGCAACGGTTATTACGCGCTGCAGATGCGGCGCGCGGGCGCGACGGCGGTCATCGGCCTCGACCCGACGCTGCTGTACGTGATGCAATTTCTCGCCATCAATCATTTCGTGGCTGACCGCGCCACGTTCGTCCTGCCGCTCAGGCTGCACGAAGTACCCGCGGGCGCCGGCACGTTCGACACGACGTTCTCGATGGGCGTGCTGTATCACCAGCGTTCGCCGCTGGATCACCTGCGGCAGCTGCGCGACACGCTGCGGCCCGGCGGGCAGCTCGTGCTGGAGACCATTTTTCTGCCGGGCGAAGAGCCTTTCGCGCGCACGCCGCCCGAGCGGTACGCACGCATGAAAAACGTCTGGTTGCTGCCGACGATACCGGAGCTCACGACCTGGCTCGCGCGCACGGGATTTCGCGACGTCGCGGTCGTTGACACGACGCTGACCTCGACCGACGAGCAGCGCAAAACGGAGTGGATGCGCTTCGAGTCGCTCGCGGACGCGCTCGACCCGGCCGATCCCTCACTAACGGTCGAGGGTTGGCCTGCGCCGCGGCGGGTCGTCGTGCTCGCGAACAGGCCCGCTGCTTGACGGTAATTGATCAGTTCTGTAATTTCTGTCAAAACAGAAACAAAAGGCGCAGGCGATGCAACTGAGCCCGGCCGTCGAGAAATACGTGCTTCACTGGGGAGAAATGGGGACGCGTTGGGGCACCAACCGCACGGTGGCCCAGATCCATGCACTCCTTTACCTGTCGCCCAAGCCAATGCGCGCCGACCAGATCTGCGAGCTGCTGTCGGTTGCACGCTCGAACGTGTCGACGAGCATCCGCGAACTGCAGAGCTACGGCCTGGTCCGAATGACGCACGTGCTCGGCGATCGCCGCGATTACTTCGAGTCGATCACCGACGTCTGGGAACTGTTTCGCGTCATCATCGAGCAGCGCAAGCAGCGCGAACTCAACCCGACGCTGACGATGCTCAGAAGCTGCGCGGACGAGGTGGCGGCCGAGAAAGACACCGACCCGGTAACGAAGCAGCGCATCCGTGACATGCTCGAATTCGTCGACAACACGAGTTCCTGGTACGAAGAGATCCGCGAGATCCCGACCTCGACGCTGACCAAGCTCATGAAGCTCGGCACCGGTATCACCAAGCTCGTGAAAAAGTGAACCCGGGAGCGAGCGGCAAACAGGCAACAGGCGACAGGCAACAGGCAATGACCGGCGGCAAAGACATTCAGCTCGTGTACGACAAGCAGTGTCCGGTCTGCGACCTGTATTGCCGGCTGGCCGACGTCCGTGAATCCGAGGGCACGCTGCTGCGCGTCGATGCGCGCGACGAGAGCGACGTCTTGGCCGAGGTTACCGCGCTCGGCCTCGACATCGACGAAGGCATGGCGCTCAAGGTCGGCGATAAGCTGTATTACGGCTCAGATGCCATCCACGAACTCGCGCTCCTGAGCTCGGGCAAGGGCATCAGCAACCGGCTCATGCACATCGTGTTCCGTTCGCGCCGCCGCGCCGCGGCCCTGTACCCGGTCCTCAAGGCCATGCGCAACCTGCTGCTCAAGATCCTCGGCCGCAGCCGCATCAACAACCTGGGCGTGCCGGGCCGGACCCGGTTCTGAGGTCAGTCCCGAGCTGAAGGCGGCGGGTCTGCGGCGGGCATGCAGCCGCTCGCGAGCGTCGTCGTGCCGCCCTGCGGCTCGCGAAAGAACCAGATGCTGGCCTGCAACGCCTCCGACTCCGGGCCGCCGTTGACGATGCCCGACGGTCGCCGGAAGTAGCCGCCGGGCGCATAGTCCCAGGTCCGCGGCTCGCCCTCGAAGCACTCGCTGTGGCGGTACGCGCCGCTCAGGAAGTAGGCCTCGCGTACCGCGGACGAAGACTGCCACGGC
Source organism: Woeseiaceae bacterium (assembly GCA_041608415.1). Classification (GTDB taxonomy): domain Bacteria; phylum Pseudomonadota; class Gammaproteobacteria; order Steroidobacterales; family Woeseiaceae; genus UBA1847. The sequence goes on along the minus strand of JBFISV010000162.1, from coordinate 2,921 downwards.
ACGCGCGCGCCAGGCTCGATGCGCTGCAGCCAGGTGCGCGCACCGCTGCCCGGGTCGGCGCGCAACTCCTTGACGTAAACGCCCAAGCGCTCCTCGGTCCAGGCGAGCAGTCCACTGTCGAGTATCAGCGGCGCTCGAATCACCGCGCTGCTCTCGACCTCGTCCAGGAAGTACAGGACCCGCGCGCCCTCCTCGGTCTCGAGCCTGAAGCCGAGGCTCCCCGGCGGAACGAAGGCGTAGCCGCCCGCGGTAAGCTCGAAATCCGAGAATGCGAGCTTGCCCGAGAGCACGTACAGCTCCAGCGACTTGCCGGGCGCCCCGCCCGTCGTACCGCTCCAACCGGGCGGGAAATCGATGCGATTGCTCGTCGTGTTCGTACGCATGTCGTAGGCGTATTGCTTGGCGCGGATGCCGGGCAGCGCCGCCATGTACATGTCCGCAAGTTCATCGGTCTGCACGAACGCGGGGTACGGGAGTTTCGGCGGCTTGTTCGTCGACGCGCAGCCGGCGAGCAAGACGAGGGCGAGGACGCCGGCTCCTACGATGCCAGGGGTTGCGCTTACGTTTGAATTACCGAATTGCCGCTTCATCGAATGTCCCGGGACCGGCTGCCACGTCGGCATGACATCCTACAGGCAATCGGGCAACAGGTCGCTCTTTGATCGCTCGCAATACGAGACTCTCTCGCCGGGGCAGTCGACCTCGTCGATGAAGAGCTGATCTTCTGCCAATACGCGGAGCGGAGAGATTGGATCAGGCCCGCTGCTGCAAACCGACTGAAAAGAGCCCACGCACTCTTCCAGGACAAGCACGGCTTCGGTATCGGGAACGGGTCAGCAAAGGAATTTATGGCTTGAATCTGGCGACCGTCTCAGTTCGGCCGGTTTCGGACGCCGAAATACATTGCGCGACACTGGCATTACGCAGCGTCGTATCTTGCTCGGTTCACCTTCATCCATGCCTCCATCTCTTCTTTACCTCGGCTCGAATCACTCATGACATCTGCATGAGCTTCCATATAGTGAGGTCGAAGAGCGCTCATCCATTCTTCAAACGTTTCGCCTTCTGCTACATGATCACATAAATCGCACTTCAATGACTTCATCTTCTTCTCCTGGATGACGCGGCCGGTATGCGGCGGCAGGTGCAGCGAATTGTTATTCGGCGCTCGCGCTTGATGATCGAACGAATGGCCGGAAGCCGCCGTATGCCATCCGTTTCGCATCGAAACCAGTATTCGATGAACTCATCAGATCCGCCATTCTCGGGTCAGCCGCAACTCTTTCATTTGCCAGATCGCGTGCCCCGCGGGATTCGAAAACCACCCACCCGAACACGATGACTTCGCCCTCGGTCGCGGCGACGAGATCAGTGAATGAGCGCGTTCCCTCCAATACCAGGTCGTCGCCAACATATTCCCTGTAATCGAGCGCGCCGTGTTCCTTCCAAATTTCTGCAGCCGCTTCAACAACGCGCCGATATTCTTCCAGGCGATCGCGCGGAACAGGTAACACGAATCCGTCGATGTAGTGAGCCATACCTGCTCCGGTGGTAGACACTGCGTCCGGTGCTCTCAACCGGGAAACTTAATTATCTCAAAATACCACTGCTTGAGGCGCGCGCATTGAGCAACATGCGAACGTTCGCTTCAAGTCAACAGCCGTCATTCTACTCTGATTTGGCTGGATATCGGTTCCCGCCAAAGGCGGACTCAGGCGGTAATGCTCGCCCAAAGATAGGCTGCGAAGGAAAGTCCGCTTGCAATGCTCCTAACCCAATGCCGGGGCGCCCATTGTTTGAGCAGGTCTTCTGTCTCCGACTCTGTTCGTTGTGCATCGGAATTCAGCAGTTGGTCATTAATGGGCTTGAGTACGATTAATGTGAACGGGATGACGAACACCAGGAATACTGCACCAATTGCCCATAGAAGGTCGCCGGAAAGGTACCATTGGATCAGCCCTCCAACGGTACCGCCCAGTGCACAGGTAATCTGCATCGGCGCAGCAAGTCCGTACATCGGGGGAAAAAACGTTTCCGCTACCGGGACGCCCGCCTTCATCGCAGCCGGATGCTGGACAATCGAAATGTAAACGGCGGCACCGAAAAACGTCCCGCAAAAGAAAAGGGCCAGAAATTCGATCAGTTCCATGGGCATCTCTCGCTTTAGATTTGTCGATAGTTTGGCGCGCCTGCAGGCTGCTCCGGTCGTCAGCCTATCCTGGATAGTCTAGCAGCGCGGTGTCTGTTTAGCCTGAGAGCAGACGTTGAATCGGTTGGAAAGCTAGCTTGGCCAGCGGTCGAGAACGGCCAGAAGCAGCCGAAAACATGCCGGGGCGATTCAGCCAGTCAATTGCAGTCATGACGGTCAATGATAGGTCTCAAACCCTGACCTATGGTAAAAATACAGGTATTTCGAAGTAGTTATTTGATTCATTCGGGTCGCAGCTAAAGCCAAGATTGTTCATTACCGTTACGAGCAGAACATAGTTGCCGGGAGATATATTACGCATTGTCGAGTTGCCAAACGGACCAAGTTCGGGCGTAACCCATGTAGGTGTATTGGAATCAAGCATACGCAGACTAACTCGGCGGGAGATGTGTGTCCCTCGTAAGTCGAACGTAGCCAAAATTTGATCTGCCATTTCCGGGCTGAGATTTTCGATCAACGCGACGGGAAAGAAGTCATACCTAATTAGCGGGTTCCTCGCTATGGGAGGAGCAGCAGGAAATGCTGTGAACGTAACATCAAGCACAGCAATATCCTGGCTGAACCGATCGCGACTGCATTCAGGACGATTCACAGATTCGAAAGGTCCTGTCCATGTGCCCGGTGTGTGCACTCGAGCAAAGTCACTTTGTAGTGTACTCAGGTCAGAATCATAAAAGGCGATGGCATGACCAGATGAGAATGTCTGCGGGGC
>JBFISV010000161.1:0-5850 GCA_041608415.1 Woeseiaceae bacterium | reverse complement strand
TGCTGCAGCGCGTCGGCGAGCTCCGTATTGTGTACACCGAGCTTCATCGTGTTCGACCGCGGCTCGACGGCCACAACGAGGCGGTGCCCCGGAACGCGGCGCCGCATGGCGTCTATCGTGCGACGGATCGCGGTGGGGTGATGCGCGAAGTCGTCGAAGATGGCGATGTCCCCGACCGTGGCCGTGCGCTCCATACGCCGTTTGACGCCGTCGAACCGCGCCAGGCTGTCCACGGCCTGCGCCATGTCGACGCCGGCCGAGCGCGCCGCCGCAACGGCTGCAATCGCGTTTTCGAGGTTGTGCGCGCCGCTCAGGCGCCAGCGCGTCGTCGCGGCGTTGTCGTCCGGATCGTGCACGGCGATTTTGCGCTCGGCCGCATCGGCAAACACCGCCCTCCAGTCCGCCGGCCGATCGCCTCCGAAGGTCTCGACCGCGGTCCAGCAGCCCATGTCGAGGAGCCGGCGCAGATTCGCGTCCTCGGCATTCGCGATAATGCGGCCGTTGCCCGGCACGGTTCGCAACAGTTGATGAAACTGCCAGAGAATTGCGTCGAGGTCGTCGTAGATATCGGCATGATCGAATTCGAGATTATTCAGAATCAGCGTGTTCGGCCGGTAGTGCACGAATTTCGCACGCTTGTCGAAGAATGCCGTATCGTATTCGTCGGCCTCGACGACGAAAAACCGGCTCTTGCCGTAGCGTGCCGATACGCCGAAGTTGGCGGGCACACCGCCAATCAGGAAGCCGGGATCGAGGCCGGCATCCTGCAGTATCCAGGCGAGCATGCTCGCGGCCGTGGTCTTGCCGTGCGTGCCGGCCACCGCGAGAACGTGCCGCTCACGCAGCACGTGTTCGGCGAGCCATTGCGGGCCCGACTGGTAGCGCAGTCCTCGATTCAGCATCGCCTCGACAACGGCTGCGCCGCGGCTCATGACGTTACCGACTACGACGCAGTCCGGGGGCTCGTCGAGCTGCTCCGCGTCGAATCCCGAGTGGATGTCGATGCCCAGATCGCGAAGCTGCGAGCTCATCGGCGGATAAACCTTGCTGTCGCACCCGGTGACACGATGGCCCGCCGCGCTGGCGAGCGCCGCGACGCCGCCCATGAAGGTGCCACAAATGCCGAGAATATGAATGTGCATGTGCCGGTCAGGGCCTCGGGGTCATCGCTTGCGTGAACGCAAGCTGCAGCAGAAATATCGACAGCGCGACGACGATGCCGACGTACCAGTGCCGATCGGTCGCGCGCGCAATGATATGTCCTTTTACCGGCACAGACCAAGCCAACAACAGGAACGCCGCGAGATTCGCGATATTCCTGCCCAGAAACGGTGTCAGCAATACCAGCACCGCGAGCATGGCAAAAGAAATCAGCGCACCGCATCCGATGAGCGCGGAAACGGTTTGCAGGAAGCGCGCGCGGTAGCCCGTTATTGCGAGTACGCCGCCATAACAAAAAATGCCGACACCGGCGCTGCCGAGCGCCACCCAGGCGTCGACGGTCTCGAAGCTTCGGATCATGAGCGTGGTCGCGATCAGCGCCAGCAGCCAGATTCCGCAACACAGGTACAGGACGAGCCACGAGTGCGGCAGATTCTCGGGGCCCTTGCGCAGCACCGCGATGTCGAACAGGGTCTGCAGCAGTTTTTGCATCGGGTAAGGGTTCGGTGACGATCGTCGAGGTGCGCATGTTACCCTCTGCGCATGCCGGACTACACATTCGTCGACGAGCCCGATCGCATCGTGTCGTGGCTCGAACGACAGCCGCTGATCGGTGTCGACACCGAGTTCATGCGCGAGCGCACTTATTTTTCTCGCCTTTGCCTGATTCAGGTCTCGTCCGCGCAGGACATCTATTGTGTCGACCCCGTCACCGAACTCGACATGTCGCATTTCTGGGATCGTTTTTGCGATCGAAACTGGGTGCTGCACTCGGCCCGCCAGGACATAGAGGTCATCTACCAGACCGCGGAGCGCATGCCGGCGTCGATCTTCGATACCCAGGTTGCGGCCGGACTGCTGGGCTATCAGCCGCAGATCGGTTACGGCAACCTGATCGAGGAACTGTTCGGCGTCGCGCTGCCAAAGACCCATACCCGTGCGAATTGGGCGGCGCGACCCCTGCCCGACGCCTACCTCGCTTACGCGGCAGAGGACGTCGAATACCTGCTGCCGGCTTACGAAGCGCTCGCCGAACGCCTGGAGCAAAAAGGCCGCCTCGGCTGGGCCGAATCGGATTCCACATTGCTGCTCGAGCCGTCACTCTACGAGATCGATCCCGCGACGGCGGTCGCCCGGGTCAAAGGCGCGAGCCGGCTTCGTGGCCAGCGCCGCGCGGCGGCGGCACGGCTTGCCGAATGGCGCGAGACGGAAGCGGTGCAGCGCGATTTGCCGCGGCAATGGATACTGCGCGACAACGTGTTGATCGAGATCGCGATGCGTGCGCCTGCGAGCCTCGATGAACTGTCGAAAATCGACGACGTCCCGGCAAAGCTCGTGAAGAGGGCCGGCAGGGACATACTCGCCGCGGTGCGGCGAGCGGCTCGGGACGAGCACGACGAGCGGCCAGCGGCGGCGCCTGACGAGGAGCAGCGGCTGCTGCTGCGGCAGATGCAGGAAATCGTCGCGGAGTGCGCCGCCAGCCTCGACATCGCGGCGGAGACGATCGCGCCGAAAAAAGAGCTGTCCGCAATCGTCGCCGGCAACGACGGCGGTTCACGGGTATTCACGGGCTGGCGGCGCGAACTCGTCGGCGATCGGTTGAAGGCGCTCGCTTAGGCGCCGCGGTCGCTGCGGCGCTACCGGCTGTTCGCCAATTCGGCGATTGCTATCGCCATAGCTATAGCTACCAGGCGAGCGCGTCGCGCAGGCGCTGGTACACGTCCTCGATGTTGCCATTGCCGTCGACGACCGTGAGCCTGTCTCGAGCCTTGTAGTACTCGATCACCGGTGCCGTACTTTTCCGATATACGTCGAGCCGGTTGGCGATCGTTTCCTCGTTGTCGTCGTCACGCTGAATCAGCTCGCCACCGTCCTCGAGGCACTCGTCGATTTCGTTCTGCGGCGAAAAGTAGATGTTCAAAAGCTTGCCGGTTTTCGAGCAGGTGCGCCGGCCGGTCAGGCGCTTCATCAACACGTCGGCGTCCACGTCCATCAGCACCGCCGCGTCGAGGGGCGCCGCGAGCTGGCCGAGCAATTCTTCGAGGTCGGCCGCCTGCCGCCTCGTGCGCGGAAATCCATCGAGGATGAAGCCGTCGGCCGCGTCCGCCTGCGCCAGCCGCTCTTCGATGATTCCGAGCATCAGGTCGTCCGAGACCAGGTCGCCGGCCTCCATGACGGCTTTGGCTTTTTGCCCCAGGCGCGTGCCCGAGGCCACGGCCTCGCGCAGCATGTCGCCCGTGGATATGTGCGGAACGTGATGCTCGTCTCTCAGCATCTGGGCCTGAGTCCCCTTGCCGGAGCCGGGCGCGCCCAGCAGTACGATTCGCATAGTCTCGATCTCTTCAGAACTTCCGCGGAGTGTTCGGCCGGACCACGGCGCGATCCGGGGCGACGTACGCTACCGGCTCCGGCCTGCGAGGTCAATCGAGCGGCGCCGCACGATGAACCCGGGCGGGGTTTCCGCTATGCTCTGCCGCTATCCGAAGAGCCGTGACCGAAGGAATACCGATGCCTGCCATGAACGCCTTTTATGCCCAGTCGGGCGGTGTCACCGCCGTAATCAATGCCTCCGCCTGCGGTGTCATAGAGACGGCAAGGAAAAACAAAAAAAAGATCGCCAAAGTGTATGCAGGCAACAACGGCATTATCGGCGCCCTGACGGAAGACATGTTCGACACCAACCGCGAAAGCGCCGCGACGATCGCCGCGCTGAAGAATATGCCCGGCGGCGCATTCGGGTCGGCGCGTTACAAGCTCAAGGGTATCGAGGAAAACCGCGCCGAGTACGAACGCCTGATCGAGGTCTTCGAGGCGCACAACATCGGTTACTTTTTTTATAACGGCGGCAACGATTCGATGGACACCGCCCTCAAGGTTTCGCAGATTTCGAAAAAGATGGGGTTTCCCGTCACCTGCCTCGGCGTGCCGAAAACCGTCGATAACGACCTGCCCGTTACCGATAACTGTCCGGGTTTCGGTTCGGTCGCGAAATACGTCGCGGTATCGACCCGCGAGGCCGCGATGGACGTGGCGTCAATGGCGAAAACCTCGACCAAGGTGTTCATACTCGAAGTCATGGGCCGGCACGCCGGCTGGATCGCGGCAGCCGCCTGTCTCGCGGGAGACAAACCGGCCGACGCGCCGCACGTCATCCTGTTGCCCGAAGTGCCGTTCGACCAGGCGGCTTTCCTGCAGCGCGTCAAGAACAGCGTGCAGCAGTACGGGTATTGCGTCATCGTCGTCAGCGAAGGCGCGCAGTATGTGAACGGCAAATTCCTGGCCGAGGCAGGCACTCGCGACGCATTCGGCCACGCGCAGCTCGGCGGGGTCGCGTCGGTCGTCGCCCAGATCGTTCGCGACCACCTCGGTTACAAGTACCACTACGCGATCGCCGACTACCTGCAACGCGCGGCGCGCCACATCGCCTCCGCGACGGATTTGAAGCAGGCCTACGCCGTCGGCCGCGCCGCGGTCGAGTTCGCGCTGGCCGGCAAGACCGCCGTCATGCCCGTGATCAAGCGTATTTCTGACTCGCCGTATCGCTGGAAGATCGAGGCCGCGGGACTCGCCCGCATCGCCAACAAGGAAAAAAAGCTGCCGGCGCGCTATATCACGAGCGACGGTTTCGGCATCACCGCCGCGGGACGCCGGTATTTCGAGCCGCTGATCGCGGGCGAGGATTACCCCCCGTTTTTAAAAGGATTACCGAAGTACCCGACGCTCAGGAACGTGCCCGTCAAGCCCCGGCTGACGACCGAATTTGTGGTATGATGCGCCGCCGGTTGCGGGCCGGTTCGAGCATTTTGGGGTGAGCGAACACGCAACCGCGTTGAACAAAAACCAACGGGATCTTCCAGACGCAGCCCGGACGTCGGCGCCACGCGCCCGCGTCGGTGGAGGCGTTTGGTCGCGATGCGACAAAAATCAGGAGACTGACTGATGACAACAGAGTTAGCCCTTTGGCTATCCATCGGTGCCGGTGCGCTCGCCATACTTTTCGGCGTCATTTCAACGCAGTGGATTCTCAAACAATCGCCGGGTAGCGAGCGCATGCAGGTCATTGCGCAGGCCATCCAGGAAGGCGCGAAGGCCTACATGGATCGCCAGTACACGACGATCGGCATCGTCGGCCTGGTGCTGTTCGTGGTGCTGGGTTTCGCACTCGAATGGGCCACGGCCATCGGCTTTGCCATCGGCGCACTGTTTTCCGCGCTCGCGGGCTATATCGGCATGTACGTGTCGGTCCGTGCCAACGTGCGCACGGCGGAGGCGGCCAGGACCGGCGTCAACCCGGCGCTGAATATCGCGTTTCGCGGCGGCGCAATCACGGGCATGCTGGTCGTCGGCCTCGGGCTCCTCGGCGTTGCGGGCTATTTCCTGATTCTCACGGCGATGGGCGCGTCGAGCGACGATGCCGTGCATGCGCTCGTCGGCCTCGCCTTCGGCGGTTCGCTGATCTCGATTTTCGCACGACTCGGCGGCGGCATTTTCACGAAGGGCGCCGACGTCGGCGCGGACCTGGTCGGCAAGGTCGAAGCCGGAATTCCCGAAGACGACCCCCGCAACCCCGGCGTGATCGCGGACAACGTAGGGGACAACGTCGGCGACTGCGCCGGCATGGCGGCGGACCTGTTCGAGACCTATGCCGTCACGATCATTGCGACAATGCTGCTCGGCGGCCTCGTCGCC
>JBFISV010000160.1:0-6038 GCA_041608415.1 Woeseiaceae bacterium | reverse complement strand
GCCGCATGCCCGGGCGCGCAGCGCCTATCCCACCCTCTCCGCCTGTCAAACCGGTTCGTAGATCACGCTGATCGAATACAGCCCGTTCGGGGTCCGGCCCGTCAGCAGGAAGTAATAGCGGCCCGCAGTGTCCGTCGGGGCCGGGCTCGCCTGCGCGAACCCCGACATCTCGACGCCTTCGTATTCGCCGAACGGGTCGGTGCAGTCCGACATCGTCCACCGTACCGATATCAGGCTGTACTCCGGGTCGATGATCGAGGCGATTCCGTTGACCGTGCAGTTCGCACCGTTGTGATACCTGCCGAACAGCGCGCCGTCGCCGGCAACGTTGAGGGCATTCGTCTCGGGCCTGAATTCGAGCGTATAGTCCCCGGCGAATGCGTCGAGTGACGATGCCCGCTCGTAGCTGTTGCCCTCGTAGATCAGCGTCAGTGCCTGATCGTAGACGACGCCGCCGGAGTCCGAGCACACCACGTCAACGGCAAGGGATTGCCGCTCGCGCACGCTTCCAGAAACCGAGCAGCCGAGGTCTTCACCCCGCTGAAAATTCTCTGACAGGGGCCCGGGACGTTCGAACGATCCGCTGACGACATCGCCTGACGACACCGCAACGTTTCCGCCGCCGAACGACGGGAACGGGCCGCCATCCGGGTGCATGACCAGGCGAAACTCGCCGGTCTCGCTGATATAAAACACGACTTGCTCGGCGGCTTCGTCGAAGCCGAACCAGACACCACCGGGCGACTGCGCGGCGGTCGGTGCGGGCGGGTCGGGCGGAGCGGGTACGCTCGCGGCCCCTCCGCCGCCACTGCCACCGCATGCGGTCAGGCAGGCCAACGCGACAATGGCGAGCCACGCTCGCGGGCCACGAATCCCGTTATCGTCAATCGAATTCACAGGCTGCGAGCTTAGCACCCGGGAACGATCCGTTCGGCCCGAACGAGGCGAGCTTACATAATCCCGCCATCCAGCCGACGTTACAGCCAGATGTCGCGCTGCATGATGACCGTCGAGAGCCGGCGTATCGCGACGCCGAGCGCCGCGTCTCGCAGGGTCGGTCCGGGCCCGCTCACCGGCGCCTCTCTCTCCAGCATTTCATTGAGCTGCGATACTGTCGTATCGACGGCGGCCTGCATCTTGGCCTGCAAGCGATCCTCGACTTTTTCGAGTCGCCACTGCTGGTTTTCGAGGTTCTGCACCCACTCGAAGTAGCTGACGACGACGCCGCCCGCGTTCGCGACGATGTCGGGCAGCACGACCACGTTGTGCTTTTGCAGAATCGCGTCGGCTTGCGGCGTTACCGGCCCGTTTGCCGCCTCGACAACCAGTTTTGCGAGGACGTTGGCGGCGTTGCCCGCATGAATCTGGCACTCGAGCGCCGCGGGAATGAGAATGTCGCAATCGCAGGCAAGCAGGTCTTCATTGGTGATCGTCACGACCTCGGGCAATCCGACGACGCTGCCCGTTTCCTGTTTGTGCGCCATGACGGCATCGGGTTGCAGGCCGTCGTCATCGGCAACGCCACCCTTCGAGTCGCTTACCGCGACGATGCGGGCGCCTGCCTCGTGGAACAGTCGCATCGCCGTTTCGCCGACCTGCCCGAGCCCCTGCACCGCGACGCGTGCGCCCTCGACGTCGTTCAGGCCATCCACGAAGCCGTGCGCGAGCAGCGCCCGCGTCGCATCGAGACTGCCGCGGCCGGTCGCGGCATCACGTCCCAGCGAGCCGCCGAGTTCGAGGGGTTTGCCGGTGACGACGGCGAGGTTGTTGTGTCCCGGGTGCATGACGTCGAAGGTGTCGTAGATCCAGGCCATCGTCTGCGAATCGGTATAGACGTCCGGTGCCGGTATGTCGGTATGCGGCCCGATCGTATCGCCGAGTTCGATGACGAAGCGGCGCGTGATGCGCCGCAGTTCGGCGCGACTCAGTTCCTTCGGATTGCAGGCTACACCGCCCTTGGCGCCACCGAACGGTACGTCGGCGATCGCCGTTTTCCAGGTCATGAACGCCGCGAGTGCGGCGACTTCGTGCTCGGTCACGTCCGGGTGGTAGCGGATTCCGCCCTTGCCCGGTCCGCGCCTCGAATTGTGCAACACCCGGAATCCGTGGAACGTCCGCACGGAGCCGTCGTCCATCACGATCGAAAAACGCACGTGCACGCTTTTCCTGGGATTCACGAGGTGGTCGAGCAGTCCGGCCTTGAGGTCCTCCACCCACGGCAAGGCGCGCTCGAATTGCTGCTGTGCAACGTGGAACAGGTCGAGGTTTTCTGCTGCGGCAGCGGTGTCGTTCATGATCCCCCGCACTATTTGACTATTCGAATCGGCATCATCTCACTGCCTGTACCGCGACGCGCTACGTAGATTCGCGTACTGCCGCTCCGGGAATCACGATGATCGATCTGAGGCCCGGGGCCGTCGCGCTTCCAGCTCGGGAACGCTCCCCGACAGCACGATCACAGGTTGCAACGCTGAGCAAATTTCGATGCTCGTCGGACATTTCTCCGGCGCCCTCATGGCCCGCGTCGAAGACGACTTTCCAGTCGCCATCGTGGCCGAGCCGCCACACCGAATTGAAGATGCCCCAACTTTGGACGCGCTCTCCGGCCTCGTCGGTCGTGGTCAGCATGTACGGCCCGCGTGTCAGGGCGAGTTTGCTGTCGGACAGCACCTCCACAAACTCGGGGCGCCAGCTCAGCTGCGGGCCGTCCTCACCGAAAAACACGGCCCAGCCGCGGAGGATTTCTTCGCGGCCACGCAAGACGGTGCGGCCGACAAAGCGCGCGTCATCGTCCAGGAACGCGGCAAATCGGTTTTTGTCGCGGGTCTCGACCGAGCGGCTGAATGCGATCTCGGCGCAGCGGACCGCTTCGATACCTGCCGCCTCCCCCGCCGCCGACAACGGTCCCGCCACAAGGGCAGCGATCATGAACAGCGGTGCGACCATGCCGATACAAACTGCAGTGAGCCCCCTCATGCACGCTACTCCCGCCTGTCTATGAAGCAAGGATTGTATCGTGATGTAAGCGCCTATTGCGCAATGCAGGCCGGCGTGGTGTCGTTGCAGTGCCCTATCGGCAGGAGATCGAAGTCATCCTGGTTTTGCCGCTGTCCCGAACGGCTCGTCTCAACCAGCGGCGATGTCGGTATTCCGGACCTGCGCTACACTGACGACCGCTTTCAAGGACTGCCCGATGTCGATCGACCCGACAGCCATCAGCGTGCGGAACTCCGCCCGATCCGCCGTATCCCTCGATAAGGAACTCGTGAGCGCATGAGCGCGGGCCGTGACATCGAAGTCGAGCTGCGAGGTCTCCAGCGCGACTTCGCCGAGGGCGAGCGTACGCACCGGGTACTCGACGACCTCAGCGCCGAAATCCTCCGCGGCGAGTCGGTCGCGATACGCGGCCGCAGCGGCTCCGGCAAATCCACGCTGCTCAATCTGATCGCCGGGATCGATATTCCCGACGCCGGCACCATCCGCGTAGCCGGCACCGACATCACGGAACTGTCCGAGCGCGACCGCACCGTGTTTCGCCGCAAACACATTGGTTTCGTCTACCAGGCGTTCAACCTCGTACCGACGCTGACCGTCGCCGACAATATCCGCCTCGTGCTCGAGCTCAATTCGCTGCCGGCCCGTGAAGCCGAGAAACGCATCGGCGAGCTGCTCGATGCCGTGGGCCTTGCCGACCGCGCCGACAGTTTTCCCGATGTTCTCTCGGGAGGCGAACAGCAACGTGTCGCGATCGCGAGGGCGCTCTGCCACCGGCCGTCGGTACTGCTCGCCGACGAGCCGACCGGCAATCTCGACGACAGCACGGCCGGTGCCGTGCTCGACCTGCTCGATACGCTCGTGCGCGAGGCCGGCGGCACGATGCTGATTGCGACGCACAGCGCGCAGGTCGCCGCGTTCTGTGACCGTGTCCTCGAGTTGCACCACGGCCGCTTCAACGCGACGGCGGCGCATGCCGCGGAATCATGATTCCGGTTCTCTATCGCGCGAATCTCAATTACCTGCTGCGACATCCGTGGCAGCTCGCCATGGCGGTTCTCGGTGTCAGTATCGGCGTCGCCGTCATCGTTGCCGTCGATCTCGCCAACGACAGCGCGAGAAAAGCCTTTCTCTTGTCGATGGACGCCGTGACCGGCGAGGCCACGCACCAGGTCGTCGGCGGGCCGCGCGGTGTCGACGAGGACGTGTACGTCGCGCTGCGCACGGCGCACGGGATTCGTAACATCGCCCCGGTCGTCGACGGCTTCGTGACGGTCGAGGGCCGATCCCTGCAGGTTCTGGGCGTGGACCTGTTCGCCGAGCAGGAAATGCGGACCTTTTCGCTCCCGGATACGGTGGAGACCGGCGCGGCTGCCGCGGCGCCTTTGTTCCGCGACCTGTTGACCGAACCGGGCGCCGCCTTGATGTCTCGCAGCACCGCCGAGGCGCTCGGGCTCGCGACGGGCGAACGCTTCGAGGTGCTCGCCGGCGGGAAACGACATGCGGCAACATTACGGGGGACTTTCGCCGAAAACGCGACGACGGGTCTCGACAATCTCGTCACCGTCGATATCGCGACGGCGCAATCCTGGCTCGGCCAGGAAGGGCAACTGTCCCGTATCGACGTGCGCGTTGCACATGACGATGCGGCATCGCTCGAACGACTCGAGGCCCTGCTGCCTGCGGCTACCACGTTGTTGCCTGCCGCCGCGCGCACCCGCACGACCGCGGACCTCAGCGCCGCGTTCATGACGAATTTGACGGCGATGAGCCTGCTGGCCCTGCTCGTCGGCCTGTTCCTGATCTACAACAGCGTCAGCTTCTCGGTGCTGCAGCGTCGTCGGCTGGTGGGCGTCCTGCGCGCGCTTGGCGTCACACGGCGAAGAATATTCTCGCTGGTGCTGACAGAGACGGCCGCCATCGGCAGCGCGGCCGCATTGCTCGGCGTCGTTGGCGGTGTCTGGCTCGGCGGCGAACTGCTCGGGCTCGTGGCGCAGTCGATCAACGACTTCTATTTCCGCGTATCCGTCACCGACGTATCGGTGAACGCATTCTCTGTGAGCAAGGGACTCGTCGCCGGCGTCGCAGCCGCGCTGCTGGCCGCCGCGGTACCCGCGATAGAGGCCTCGACCTACCAGCCACGGCTGGCGATGACCCGGTCGGTACTCGAGCGGCAAACGCGACGCTGGCTGCCGCTGATCGCGCTGGCCGGCTTGCTGACGACGCTGCTCGCCGGCGGGTTACTGCTGTTGTCGGGACGCAGTCTCGTTGCAGGACTCGTGGCGGTCTTCATGCTCATTCTCGGCTTCGCTCTGTGCGTCCCGTCCGCGGTTGCCATGGCGACGCGCCTGCTGGCGCCCGCCGCCGGGCGCCTGGGCGGCCTCTGGGCCAGGCTTTCCGTGGCAGGAATTTCCGCAAGCCTGAGCCGCACCGGCGTCGCAATCGTGGCACTCGCGGTCGCCGTTTCCGCGACCATCGGCGTCAGCGTCATGGTCGACAGCTTCCGCGGCTCCGTCAGCGCGTGGCTCGCGCAGACGCTGCAGGCCGACATTTACGCCGGACTGCCGCGCGGCGCGCTGGACCCCGGGCTGCTCCGGGACCTGTCGGGCCTCGCGGGCGTCGCAGCCGTCAGCACGAGCCGCCGATTGCTGCACGAGGACGCGCGTGGCCGCACACAGATACGCGCGCTTTCGACGGCGCCAGGGAGCTACGCCGGCATCGAAATTCTCGATGCGGATCCTGCGGCGATTTGGCCCGCTTTCGAGCACGACGATGCCGTGCTCGTGTCCGAACCGTATGCATACAGGAACCGCGTCGGACCGGGCGATACCGTGTCGCTGCGTACGTCAGCGGGCAACACCGATTTTCGCGTCATCGCGACTTACCAGAGCTACGACATCAACGGCAGCGCACTCGTGATGAGCCGCAAGACCTACGACCGCTATTTCGACGACCCCGGCGTCGACTCGATCGGACTTTACCTCCAGGACGGCACCGACCCGGATGACGTCATCGCCAGAATGCAGTCGCTGAGCGAGGGCCGG
>JBFISV010000159.1:0-6044 GCA_041608415.1 Woeseiaceae bacterium | reverse complement strand
CCTGCTGAGTGTCGTATTTTTTCCGATTCGGCAATCAATACGTCAATTTGAAAATTTACCTGGCGAGTAATGCCTGCTTGATTTCTTTCTCGAGACTGGCTCTCTGGTTGTCCTTAAAACCCTTGTGGACCTTGATCAGATTGCCCTCGGCATCCGTTTGCGTCTCGCCGTTCCGCTCCAGCACGCGCGGCGCGTCGCCGACCTGGATCGGAATAGCGGTTACCGTCGACATGCTGCCGCGTTCGGTTTCGATACTGGCGGAGACGTTGAGATACAGGCGCCCCTCACGCATCGGGATGACCCGCACCTGCTGCACGCCGCCGCGTTCCAGGTCGTTGGCCGACAGCGAGAACGATGCCGGCTGCGATTTTGCGAGCTGCAACGCGCTCGCATCGTTGATGCGATAGTCGAGCGTGATCGACGGCGATTCCAGCGCCGAGGTGACGCGCAGGTCGACCGCAACAGGCTGGCCGACCACGGGCGTGCCGATGATGCGATACGAAATCCGCACAGGACCGGTCATCTTGGCCGTGAGGCTCGTATCCTTCTCCGGCGACTGCGGGCCCGGCTTGTAGGTCACGGCCGGTGCGTTTGTTGCGGGCACCCGGTCCTCCGGCAGCGCGCCGGTCTCGTTCGTCGACTTGCCGCACGCGGCCAGCGAGCTCATGGCGATCATCGACGCGATGAGGCGGGTTCGTAGCATCATTCTGTGGTCCTCATTGGCGGCTCATCATAACGACATCCTGACGTCGAAACATACCTGGTCCGGGAAGTCGGACGGAGTATCGGGATCTAAGAAGCGAAATTCGCCGAGTTCGGCGACGTAGGTCCCGGCCGTCAGCACGGGGGTGTCGAAGTCCTCGAAGTTCGCCTCACCGCTCGTTCCCTCCGTCACGTAGCTGCCGCCGCGATAAACGTACATGTCGGGATCGCTCTGGTCACTCGGATCGCCGGGATCGTCGGGCGGCAGCGGCGGCGTCGTCGGCTGCGTGTCGATCCTGATGTTGTACGAGCCCGGGACAGCGACATCGATGCGCAGGTAGCGCAGCTCGGCGAGCTGGTTGCCGTCGCGCTCCGTCTGCGGCGGATTGTCGTTGGTCTGGCCCTCGAAGCGGCTGTTCGCGCAGATCGTGATCGGGGTGCCGTCCGTCGGCAGGTCCGTGTACAGCGGCAGGACGTCCTCGGCGCCGCCGGCATCGTTCGTCTCGGTGCTGGCCCAGATGTCGAGGCCGGCCGGATTGATGTTCTCGCGCGCGAGCTGCGAATCGAGAAACGCCTGCTGCTGCGCATCGAGCATCGTCCGCAGTTCCGTGGCGAAGGAAAACACCGACGTGAACGCAGCGGTCGAGACCTGCGGGCCCGTCATCGTGTCGAATATGGGCTGGAAACCGATCGAGTCGGTATCCGTGCCGTCGTTTTGCGTGTCGAACAGGTCGTAGAGGAAGGTAATGATCGATACCTCGTTGAACCAGCCCTGGATGCCGAAGCTGTCGGACTCGGCGTCGACGCCGAAACCCTCCGCCGTCCCCGCCGTGCCCGTATCGCAGATCAGCGGGTCGCCGAGCGCGATCGCCGAGATCGCGTAGCCCCAGCCCTCCCCGAATGCGAGCCGCGCGTCCAGCGATTCGCCGAGCGAATGCGGGCCGCCGATCGAGTCCGACCGCGAGAAGTTGTCCTCGAAGAAATGGCCCCACTCGTGCACGACGACGTGGCGGTCGAATTCGTCGGTGTCCGTGTTCGCATCGCCGAGCAGGAACATCGACGGGTTCGATGGACCGCCGTCCGGGTTGCTCGTATAGAACGTGCCGACTTCACCCGTATCGACATCGACAGCGCCCGACGCGGTCGTGTTGTTCACGCTCCAGAAGGCGTCCAGCGGCGTGAACACGGCGTTCGGGTCGGCGGACAGCACGAGCTCGATGCCCGAGTAAATTGCGTCGAGGATCGCGAACGGCGCCGCCGCGCGCGGGCCCGTGTAGCTCATGCTCACCATGTCCCAGCCGGTCGGCGCCCTCAGGTCCTTGCCGGCGATGTCGGCAGCGCCGGTATTGAAGTCCGTCGATTCGAGCACGTACAGCGGACGGTCTTCGAGCCGCGGCGGGTTGCCGCTAAGATCGACGTTGTCGCGCACGTCGACGTCGAGGTTCGGCGTGCCCGGGCGCTTGATCTCGGCGCGCACGCGCAGGCGCACGTCGGTGAGCGCATCGACGTCCAAGAACGCATAGTTGCCGGCGGCATCCGATCTCGTGCTGTCGATTACGTCGCCAGTTGTGGCGTCGACGAGTTCCACGGTGGCGCCGCGAATCGGCTTCGCGGTCGTGCCGACAAAATTCAGGCCGTTGCAGCTAAAGTTCGGCGGCACGAACTCGTAGCGGACTTTGCCCGAGATCGCGACCTGTGCCTGGCCGTCCTCGACCGTGATCGTCACCGTATCCGACGCGTTGTTGACGCCGTCGGAGACGACGAGCTCGAAATCGAATGCTGCGGACGCGCCCGCGGCCATGTCCGGGGCCGTAAAGCTCGGCTCGGCCGTGTCCGCGCCGTCCAGGGTCACCGGGTTACCGCCGACCTGGGTCCAGGCGTAGGTCAGCGTATCGATCGAATTCGGGTCGCTCGAACCCGTGCCGTCCAGTGTCACCTCGGAATTCTCGATGACGTTGCGATCCGCGCCTGCATTCGCCGTCGGCGGCTCGTTTTCTTCGACGGTGATGACGACCGTGTCGCTGCTGTCGGCCTGGCCGTCGCTGACCTCGAGTGCGAACGTCAGCGCCTCTGGCGCACCGGCCGCGACATCGGGCGCGACGAAATTCGCCGACGCGCTGGCGTTGTTGTTGATCGTTACGCCCTGCCCCCCGGTCTGCGTCCAGGCGTAGGTCAGCGCATCGTTATCGGCGTCGCTGCCGCCGCCGGCGAGATTCACGGTGACGCCCTCGAAGACCGTTTGATCGGCTCCCGCATTCGACACGGGGGCCCTGTTGGACGGGGCCGCGGACGAGCCGCCGCCTCCGCCGCAGCCCGCGAGGCCGAGTAGCGGCAGCATTGCGACGAGGCAATAGCGTGCAGTCAGTGTAGCGAGCCGCGATTTGAACGTGCGCAATGTCTGTCTCCAGGAAAAACGGGCCGCTGCCCGGGCGGCAATGGGCACCGCGCGAGGATCGCTGCTCCATATCGTCGCCGGCTGCCCGGCTCACCGCAGCATACGGATCGTCCACGCAGGACGGTGCAAACGGACCCGAGTCTCAGATTGTTATGAGATCCAGGTCCATACTCCGAATCCGAGTATTGATAAACTCTGATTCCGAAACATGGGAGCGGTTCACAATTTGGGGCCCGAAGTGCGTCATGATCGCCGATAAAAGGTAAAGATTCTATGAAAAACCGGAAGATACTGGTCACCGGGGGAGCCGGATACATCGGCAGTCATGTCGTCCGCCAGCTCGGGCTCAAGGGCGAGTACGTGGTGGCGCTCGATAATCTGTCGACCGGCTTTCGCGAGGCCGTGACCGCCGGTGAACTCGTGATTGGTGACACAGGGGATGCGGCGCTTCTCGACACGCTGTTCACCGCGCATGATATCGACACCGTGATGCACTTCGCGGCGCATACGATCGTTCCGGAGTCGGTCGCGGACCCGCTCAAATACTACCGCAACAACACGGCTTCGAGCCGCACGCTCCTAGAGGCGGCACAGAAACACGGCGTCAGGCACATCGTATTCTCGTCGACTGCAGCCGTGTATGGCATTCCCGCGGGCGGCAAGGCCGCCGAGGATTCGCCGACCCATCCCATCAATCCCTACGGCACGTCGAAGCTCATGACGGAATGGATGCTGCGAGACCTCGCGGCGGCAGGCGGGCCGAGCTACGTCGCACTGCGTTATTTCAACGTTGCAGGCTGCGAGCCCACTGGCACCATCGGACAGTCGACGCCGAAGGCGACATTGCTGGTCAAAGTCGCGTGCGAGGCCGCAGTCGGTAAACGGCCGAAAGTTGCGATTTACGGCACGGATTATCCGACGCCCGACGGCACGGGGTTGCGCGACTACATCCATGTCGAGGACCTGGCAATGGCGCACCTCGACGCGCTGGCCTACCTCAGAAACGGCGGCGAATCGACTACTCTGAATTGCGGCTACGGCCACGGCTACAGCGTGCGTGAGGTGCTCGATGCTGTAGAAAGGGCGAATGGCGCAGCGTTCAAGATAACCGAAGAACCGCGGCGCGCAGGCGATCCCCCCGAGCTGGTAGCCGTGGCTGAGCGTATCCGCTCGGCGCTCGGCTGGAAACCGCAATATGACGATCTCGACACGATCGTGCGAACGAGCCTCAACTGGGAACGCAAGATTGCCGCGGGCGACCCGAGCGCTTACTGGGCCGCGTGAGGATCGGAGACAGGCCGCGGTGCTACACTTGAGCAATGCATCTGCCACGACCACGATCGCTGAACGGGCTGATTTTTGCGGGCCTCGGCCTCATCGCCGTGCCACTGCTGCTCGCGGTGCTATGGGCGCTGTTCAATCTCGACAGGCTGGCCGAGCAGAGTGAGCGGCTCGTATCGACGGGCGTAGAGGCGGCCGACAACAATCGACTGCTCAGCGAATACATGGACTCGCTCGAGCGCAGCGCGCGCCAGTACGCAATACTCAGAACTGACGACAGCCTCGCGTTGTTGAAACAGGATCTCGACACGATCGAGGAACGGCTCGACCGGATGCGCCCGCTGACCGAGCTGGCAGACGCGACCATCCTGCTCGACACGATCCGCGATCGCGCCCGCGCGATCGTTGTCGACCTCGCCGACCCCGCGCTCGGCGCCGAACAGGTGCAGCAGGCGATAACGGGGTTCACGCCGCTTCGGGACGACGTCTCGAGACTCACGAGAATCCTGAGTACCCATATCGACCTGGAGATGAGCGCCCTCAAGGAACGGGCGCGATCGGCCCAGCAGATCTCTGCCTGGCAGGTGGCCGCACTGCTGCCTGGAACGCTTATTCTCGTGGTGTTTTTTACACTGCTCGTCGCGCGGCCGATCCGCCAGATCGACAAGGCGATCGATCAGCTCGGCAATAGCGGATTCTCGAAACCGATAGCGATAAAGGGACCGACGGATCTCGAGAGACTCGGCCGCCAGCTCGAATGGCTGCGTTTGCGTCTTCTGGAACTGGCGCGGGAAAAAAACCGATTTCTGCGCCACATGTCGCATGAACTGAAAACGCCGCTTGCGAATATTCGCGAGGGAACGGAACTGCTGCTTGACGGTACGCTGGGTCAGCAGGATGCGCAGCAGCGGGAGGTGACCGACATCCTGCGCACGAATGGCCTGCGGCTGCAAAAGCTGATCGAAAACCTTCTGAGCTTCAGCGCCTGGCAAACGAGGAGCGAAATTCTGACGATAAGCGACTTTCCGCTGCAGGCACTCGTGCAATCCGTTGCCCGACAGCAGCGCCTCGCACTCAAGGCCGCGAATATCGAGCTCGAGCTGGCTGTCGAGGATGCTGTCGTGAGTGCCGACCGCGACAAGATACGCACCGTCATCGACAACCTGTTGTCGAATGCGATCAAGTTCACCCCACCGGGCGGCGTCATCACCATTCGGGCGCAGCACACGAGCGGCAGTTTCGTCCTCGAGTTTGCCGACACCGGGCCCGGTATTCTGGCTGACGAGAAACCGAGAATCTTCGAGGCGTTTTTCCAGGGACGCCGCCACCAGGGCGGCCAGGTCGCCGGCACCGGCATCGGCCTGTCCGTGGTGCTCGAGTGCGTGCAGGCCCACGACGGCACCATCGAACTGGTCGATTCGGACGAGTTCCCGGGAGCGCATATCCGGGTCCAGGTGCCGCAGGAGCGGCGCGCGGCGCGCGGAAGACTTGCAGCAAGTGCCTAGGGAGGCTCTGATTAATTCGCGTCGCACACGACGAATGCTAGTCGGGCAAGGTAAGGCGCGAGGAGCGACCTGTACTCCAGGTACACGAGTGACGAGCAACGCAGCCTTGCCCGACTAGCATTCGTCCCACGATAATGTATTGAAAAGATCAGGGTTGCGCT
>JBFISV010000158.1:0-6054 GCA_041608415.1 Woeseiaceae bacterium | reverse complement strand
GGCCGGCCGATCTAGTCCATTTCATGAGGGTTTCGAGTCGGGTCAGCTATGGGTGACGCAGTAAGCAGCCTGTTGGCATTTATCGTCGCGATCAGCGTGCTGGTCGCGGTGCATGAATATGGCCACTACATCGTGGGTCGCTGGACGGGCATGAAGGTATTGCGCTATTCGATCGGCTTCGGCACGCCGCTGTGGAAACGCATCGGTGCCGGCGAAGATCGGACCGAATACTGCATCTCGGCGATCCCGCTCGGCGGCTACGTTCGGTTCCTCGACAGCCGCGAGGGGCCGGTCGACCCGCGCGACGCGGGCCGGGCCTTCGATCAGCGACCGATTCCGGCCCGCATCGCGGTCCTGCTCGCCGGGCCCGCCTTCAATTTGTTGTTCGCTGTGGCCGCGTATTGGGCGCTGTTCGTGTACGGGGTCCCGACCGTCAAACCGGCCATCGGCGAGGTGCAGCCCGATTCGTATGCCGCGCGGGCCGGCCTGGCTACGGGAGATCGAATCGTCGCGGTCGGAGACGTCGATACGCCCGACTGGGAGTCCGCGCTCGTTGCGATGCTCGATCAGATGACGGATGACGGCCGGGTGCCGCTGCGGCTCGCGGCGCCGGGCGGGGCCGAGCGCAACGCGGTGATCGACGTGGGACGGGAACGTACCCGCCTCACCGAACCCGGCCTGCTGTTCGACGGACTCGGTTTCATGCCGTGGCAGCCGCCGGTCACGATAGCCGCGGTTACGGACGGCGGCCGCGCCGCGGCGGCCGGACTCGCGCCCGGCGACCGCCTGCTTGCAATCGATGGCGAGCCGGTTCGCCGCGCCAGTGACGTGGCTGCCGCGGTGGCGCCGCGTCCCGAGCAGTCCCTGCGCATTGAATTCGAGCGCCGTGGCCGGATACAAACGCTCGACGTCGTTGCGGCGGCCGACGACAAGGACGGCGTGCGCCGCGGATTGCTCGGCGTTACGGTATCGGCCGACTGGGGGGACTTCGCCTACCTGAGAAAATACGGCATCGTCGAGTCGATCGGCCGGGCGACGGAGAGGATGTGGGCGTCGACGCTGTTCACGGTGCGCATGCTCGGCCGGATGGTGACCGGCGACGTGTCGATAAAAAACATCAGCGGGCCCATCAACATTGCGCAATTTGCCGGGGCCTCGGCCCAGGCCGGCATCAGCAACTTCCTCGGTTTCCTTGCAATCGTGAGCATCAGCCTGGGGGTATTGAACCTGCTGCCGGTGCCGATTCTCGACGGTGGCCAGATCGTTTATCAACTCGTCGAGTGGGTCAAGGGCAGTCCGCTGTCGGAGCGGGCGCAGGTCTTCGGCCAGCAGGTGGGCATTTTTGCGCTGCTGCTGCTCATGAGTTTTGCATTCTACAATGACATTGCCCGTATGCTCGGCTAACCGACACCGGATGACTGCATGAACCTCGATCCATCGCCGAATTCAGCCAGCCGCTCAAGAATGTTCGTCTGGCTTGCCATGCTGCTGTTGATAAGCCCGGCGCAAGCGGCTATCGACTCGTTCGTGGTGCGCGACATGCGCGTTCTCGGTCTGCAGAGGATATCCGAGGGCACGGTTTTCAATTACCTGCCGATCAACATCGGTGATACGGTCGACGGCGTTCGCGTGCGTGAGGCAATCAGGTCGCTGTATTCGCAGGGTCTCTTCGACGACATCGAAATACGGCGTGAGGGTGACGCGCTGCTGATCGTAGTCAGGGAGCGGCCGTCGATCGAATCTTTCGAGGTGGACGGTAACAAGGACATCAAGACCGAGGACCTCATGGAATCCTTACGCGGGGTCGGACTCAGGAAAGGCGGTACGTTCGATCGATCCGTGCTGGACAATGTCGAGATGTTTTTGCGCGAGCAATACTACAACCGCGGTAAATACGGCGTACAGATCGTGCCGTCGGTGCTGGAGCGGCCGAACAATACCGTGCGTATCAAGATCGACGTCGCAGAAGGCGACAGAGCGAAGATTCGCCAGGTCAACATCGTCGGCAACAAGTCGTTCGATGAGCAGGATATACGCGAAGATTTCGAGCTGGACACGGCCAACTGGCTGTCGTGGATACGCCAGGACGATCGTTATTCGATGGAGAGTCTCGAGGGCGACCTCGAAACGCTCACCTCATTTTACATGGACCGTGGCTATGCGGATTTTCGTATCGAGTCGACCCAGGTCGCGATATCGCCGAACAAGAAAGACATTTTTGTCACGATTGCTGTCGCAGAGGGGGAGCAATACACGATAAGGGACGTCAAGCTCGTCGGCGATATGGTCGTCCCCGAGGAATACTTGCGCAGCATGGTGCTCGTCAGGCCGGGTTCGATATTCAACCAGGCGCTGCTGACGCGCACCAGCGAACTGATGTCGCTGCGTCTGGGCGAGGAAGGCTATGCCAATGCCGAGATCGAGCCGGTGTGGGAACTCGACCTTGAAACGAAAGAGGCGGAGATCAGCTTTTTCATCGATCCCAGGAGCCGCGTTTACGTGCGGCGCATCAATTTCAAGGGCATCGATGAAATTGACGACGAGGTCATGCGGCGCGAGATGCGACAGATGGAAGGTGCGTATCTGTCGAATCTTCTCGTGGATCGCTCCAAGGTCCGCCTGCAGCGGCTGCCCTACGTCGAAAAAGTCGATGTCAGCAACGAGCCGGTTCCGGGCAGCGACGATCTCGTCGATATCGATTTCGACGTCGAATACCGGATGCCGGGACAGTTCTCCGGCGGTATCGGATATTCCGAATCGCAGAAGATGTTGCTCAACGGCAGCGTCGTGCACACCAATTTTCTCGGCACCGGGAATCGCGTCGCCATCGACCTGAACTCGGGGCGCTTTTCGAAGTTTTACAGCATCTCGCATTCCGATCCGTACCGGACCATGGACGGCATACGCCGCACCATGTCGCTCAACTACCGCGACATCACACAGTTCACTTCGGGTGCGTCGGATTTTTCGACGACAACGGCGGGCGCATCGATCGACTACGGTTATCCGATTTCGGAATACCAGTCGCTGAGTTTCGGAGTGTCGTTCCAACATGCCGAATTGCTGTCTTCGACTTCGAGCACGGTCCAGGCGCAAGAATGGGTATTGAACAACGGCAACCCGTTTACAGAGAGCATCGGCAGCGGCATCAGTTTCTTCGGCACGGAATTCGATACCTTCGAAATACTCGCGGGCTGGACCTACGACAGCCGCAATCGCGCGCTGTTCGCGAATCGTGGCACGAGGCAGCAGCTGTTTTTCTCCATGGCCGTGCCGGGAAGCGAGGTCGAGTACTACACGGCGCGCTATAATTTCACCAGGTATTTCCCGCTAGGGCGCAAGTGGACCGTCGCAGTGAATACGGAACTCGCGATGGGAGAAGGGATCGGCGCCACCACGGCATTACCGCCTTATAAACAGTTCTTTGGCGGCGGACCCCAGTCGGTACGCGGCTATCGGGAGTCATATCTGGGCCCGAGGGACAGCTTCGGCAACCCCTACGGCGGCAATGTGTTGGTGGCGACACAGGTTGAGCTTATACTGCCGCTTCCGGACAAGTGGGCCAGCCAGGCCCGGGCGAGTCTTTTTTACGACATCGGCAACGTCTTCAACACGGGCGAAGTCACGTTCACGGACAAACTCGGCAGCAGGGTTCTCTACGAACCGGATTTCAGCGAGCTGAAGGCCTCGGTTGGAATCGGGGTGCAGTGGCTTGCGCCGCTGGGCCTGTTTCGTTTCAGTTACGCCTATCCGCTCAACGCTTACAAGGGCAACGATAGGTTTTTTGGCGATGAACTGGAACGATTTCAGTTCTCGATTGGTCAGGCGTTTTAGGGATTGGACTGTCTATGATATTTGTAAAGCGACAAGTGCTCAATGCGGCATTCGGCATCGCGCTGGTGTGCGCACTGGCGTTACCGGCTGCCGCGCAGGAGCTGAAGATTGGCGTTGTGAACGTTCCGTTGCTGATGGATCGTGCGCCGCAGACGAAAGCGGCCATGGATGCTTTGCAGGAGGAATTCGCGCCGCGTCAAAGGGAATTTGCAGCGAAGGCGAAGGAACTCGAAGAGGCGACGGAAAAGTTCAAAAAGGATGCGGCCGTAATGGGTGAGACCGAGCGCCGCAACGCCGAAAAGGAGCTACGTGACCTGCAGCGCGAAGTCGCGAGGCTGCAAAGCGAATTCCAGGAAGACCTCAATCTGCGGCAAAACGAAGAGCTCGGAAGCTTGCAACGCACGCTGCTGGTCCAGGTTCAGAAATATGCCCAGGATCAGGGCTACGACCTCGTCGTCGGCGACGGCGTTCTGTTTGCGAGCAGCGCGGTCAACATTACGGCCGACGTGCTCGAGGCGATCGAAACCAGCTACAGCGCAACCACTTCCCGCTAGCGCGATCGGCGGCAATATGGCTATAAGCCTGGGAGAACTGGCCGGCAAATTCGGCTGCGATCTCGTTGGCGACCCCGACGTCAGCGTCGACCACGTCGCGACGCTTTCGAGCGCCGGCCCGGGCGCACTGAGTTTCCTGGCCAACCCGGCGCTCAAGTCCCAACTTAGCGGGACGAAGGCGATTGCCGTTGTCTTGAGCCCGGCGGATGCGCCGGACTCGCCGGTCGCGAGCCTGATCTGCAATGACCCGTATCCTGTGTTCGCCCGGATGGCCGCGATCCTCCATCCTCCTTCCGCAATCGATCCCGGAATTCATGCAACGGCCGTGGTGCACGAGTCGGCGCGAGTCGACGCCACTGCGCAGGTCGATGCGCATGCAGTGATTGACGAGAAGTGCGTGATTCACGCCGGTGTCTACATAGGCCCGGGCAGCTACGTCGGACGCAATTGCACCATCGGAGACGACACCCGACTGCAAGCCAATGTCACTTTGGCGCGCCAGGTAACGATCGGCAAACGAGGTAACGTTCATCCGGGCGCCGTCATCGGCGCGGACGGCTTCGGCAACGCGCGCACGGCCGAAGGCTGGATCAAGGTGCCGCAGGTCGGGGGCGTCCGTATCGGCGACGACGTCGAAATTGGAGCAAATACCACGATCGACTGCGGTGCGATGGGCGATACGGTGATCGAAAACGGCGTTCGACTCGATAACCTGTGCATGATCGGCCACAATTCGCACGTCGGCGCGCACACCGCAATGGCCGCGATGTCGGGGCTCGCGGGCAGCTCGGTCGTCGGCCAGCGCTGCATGTTCGGGGGCCAGTCCGGGTCGGTCGGACACGTGACGATTTGCGACGATGTCCTGATCAGCGGGCGCGGCATGGTGACCAAGGACATTACGGAGCCCGGCGTCTACGCATCGCATTTCCCCGCCGAAGAAGCGGGCGAGTGGAGTCGCAAAGTTGCGCGCCTGCGCCGCATCGAGACGCTGTACGATCGTGTCCGCAAACTCGAGAAGGGCATGAAGTGAGCGTGCATTCGACCGCGATCGTTTCCGAGAAAGCCGGCATCGCCGAAAGCGTAGAAATCGGCCCGTACACGGTGATCGGCGACGACGTCGAAATCGGGCCCGGGACCCGTGTCGGCAGTCATGTGGTCATCAATGGCCCTACGACCATCGGCGAATCGAATCGCATATACCAGTTCGCATCGGTCGGCGACGATCCGCAGGACAAGAAATACGCCAGGGAGCCGACGCGGCTCGTTATTGGCGACCGCAATACGATCCGCGAATATTGCACGCTGAGCCGCGGCACCGCGCAGGACCGGGGCGAGACGTTGCTTGGCGACGACAACTGGATCATGGCGTACGTGCATATCGCGCACGATTGTGTGATAGGCAGCCACTGCATCATGGCGAACAACGCCACCCTGGGCGGCCATGTGCACATCGGTGACTGGGCGATACTCGCTGGCTTCACCGGCGTGCACCAGTTCTGCAAGGTCGGTGCACACGCTTTTGTCGGCATGAATTCGATGATCGGGCTGGACGTGCCTGCTTACACCATGGTGTCGGGACAACCGGCCGCGCCCAAAGGAATCAATTCCGAGGGACTCCGCCGGCGGGGCTTCGACGCAGGGCAGATTCGCAACATCAAGAACGCGT
>JBFISV010000157.1:0-6075 GCA_041608415.1 Woeseiaceae bacterium | reverse complement strand
TCCGGTCACTGGGATACCTTCGGCGACAACATGTACACGACCGAAACCGTGGACGGGCGACATTACGCGATCAAACCGATGAATTGCCCGGGCCACGTGCAGGTCTTCAAGCAGGGTATTACGAGTTATCGCGATTTGCCGGTGCGCCTCGCGGAATTCGGCAAATGCCACCGTTACGAACCGTCCGGCGCGCTGCACGGCATGATGCGCGTGCGCGCATTCACGCAGGACGACGCGCACATTTTTTGCACGGCCGAACAGATTACGGAGGAATCCATCGCCGTCTGCGATCTGATTCTCGGCATCTATCGTAAATTCGGCTTCGACGACATCGTCATCAAGTTCGCCGACCGGCCGCCGCTTCGTGTCGGTGACGACGATGTCTGGGACCAGGCCGAAGCCGCGCTCCTGAAGGCGCTCGAGGCGGCCGAACTCGATTTCACGCACAATCCCGGCGAGGGCGCCTTTTACGGGCCGAAACTCGAGTTCGTGCTCCGCGATGCGATCGGCCGCGACTGGCAGTGCGGCACGCTGCAGGTCGACCTGAACATGCCGGGGCGCCTCGGCGCCAGTTACGTCGGCGAAGACGGCGGCAAACACCTGCCGGTCATGCTGCACCGCGCCATATTCGGTTCGCTGGAGCGCTTCATCGGCATATTGATAGAGCACCACGCGGGCAACCTGCCGCTCTGGCTCGCGCCGACGCAGGTGCAGGTACTGACCATAACCTCCGACGCCGACGAGTTCGCGCAAACGGTCGCGTCGCGGCTGCGCGGCGCCGGGCTGCGCGCCGAAACCGATCTTCGCAACGAGAAAATCTCCTACAAGGTGCGCGAACACAGCGTTGCAAAGATTCCCGTGCTGCTCGCGGTCGGCCAACGTGAAGTCGAGACACAGAGCGTCGCGCTGCGCCGCCTCGGTTCCCGGCAGCAACGCGTGCTGCCGCTCGATGACGCGATACGCGAATTGGCCGGGGAAGTCGACGCCGGCTCCTGACGATACGCCACCCGAAACCGTCGCCCGGTTATTGCAACTGTGCGGCGCGTCACAGATTAACAAGCCCGCAGGCCGCGCACGATAACTCCGGGCGGCCCAAAAGATATACTGGCGCGTGGTTGATTACGGCGGTTCGACATAAACCGAGTGGAGACGATGGCGTGGCGCTTGACCAGGTAAATACCCAGGTACTCCTGCTCCACAGCGAGCAGGGCACGCTCGACAATCTGAGTGCGGTCATCGACGAGCGCTACACGGTGCACTGTGCGAGTTCCGGAAGCGAGGCGTTGCAAACTCTCGGTGAAACGCCGATTCACGTGATCATTTCGGCCCAACACCTGCCCGGCATGAGCGGCGTCGAGGCGCTGCGCGAGGCCAAAAAGCGGTCACCGGAGACGGTCGGCATCCTGCTGGCGGCCGGCGCGAACGACGACAGTGTCGGTGCACTGGCCGGCGAGCAGGAATTCTTCCGCGTCATTCGAGGCGGTATTGCGGAAAAAGATCTCAACAAGCTCCTCTCGGAGGCGACGCAGCAAATGCGCCTGCTCGCGCTGGCCGAATCGGCCAACGACGGCGATGCGAACCCCGGCGAGTCCGTGGCCGAACACATTGTCATGGAGGCCGCCGAAAACGGCTCTGCAACGATCAGCGACGGAACCGGGACCTGGTCCACCCTGCCGCTCGATGCGGAACCGGTCGACGGCGCGGCGGATGCCGTCGACGTGCTGGTTCTGAGCAAGGACAGTGAATTTCTCACGACGGTTCAGGACTCATCGCGCGCCACGCACGTCGTCCGCGCCGTGAGCACGCTCGCCCAGGCCGAGCAGGCGCTCGAACAGCACGATGTCGGCGTCGCGGTCGTCGATGCGGGCATGGTCGGCGACAGGGTCGAGAAGCTCACCGAGCATCTGCAGCGCAAGAAAGAGCGCCTCGTCTGTATCGTCGCCGGGCGGCGCGACGACGGCGAAATGCTCATGGACCTGATCAACCGCGGCAAGGTGTACCGGTTCCTGCTGAAGCCCGTATCGCCCGGTCGCGCGCGCCTCGCCGTCGAAGCGTCCGTCAAGCACCACCTCGAAGCACCGGATTCCGCGTTTGGACCCGGCCATGCCGATCCGACACCGATACGACGCGGGAAAGCGCGTGGCGAGAGTGGCGACGAACCTTCAGCCGAGGTTGTCTCCGCGCCCGATCAGACGCCTGTACGCAAATCGGCCGCCGCCCCGGATGACGGTTCGCAAGCCGCGCCGGCTGCCGAATCGGCCGCCGGCCGCCTGGCGCAGTCGGGCGTTCGTGAACGACCGGATCTGGCAGAGACGATCGTGCAGGGCCGCACCGAAGGCGGCGATGGGCACGCGGGGTTCGGCGATACCGTGGTGCAAACGGTCTCGCTCCGGCCACGCGCGGCAGACGATCCGGCGAGCGACAGCGAGCGGACCGACCGACGTCGACGGCCCGCGAAGCTTGCCGCCATGGGGCTGGTCGCGGGCATCGCCGCGATTCTGGCTGCCGGCTTCTTCGTGCTCGGCAGCGACGACGTGCCGCTGCCGGCCGGAACGGTGCAGCCGACGCCCGCTGACGAGGTGACGGCTTTGGCTCCGCCGCCGGTCGAGCCGGACCCGGAACTCGTGGCGGCGGAATTCATCGCTGCCGCCGAGACCGCGATGCTCGAGCGCAGGCTCGCCGCCGCGGAGGCGGCGCTCGACGACCTGCGCAGCTTCGACCCGGAGCACGCGCGCCTGCCGTTCCTGACGACCCAGCTGGCCCGGATGCAGCTGCGTGACAATATTTACGAAGCGCGCGCCGCAATCGGTGAATCGCGCTTCGCAGACGCAGCCGATGCGCTGGCCGAGGCGAGAGCGCTCGATAGCGCAGACACGGCCGTTATCGATGCGCTTTCGGCGGAACTGTCCGACGCGCTCGGCCGCCGGCAAACCGAGGACTGGCTCTCGCGCGCGGCCGCGAGCGCCGACGCGGGCCGCCTGATTTCACCGCGGGGAAACAACGCGCGCCATTACTTCGAACTCGTGCTCGGGAACGAGCCCGATAATGCGGCAGCCCGGCAGGGGCTCAAGACCATCGCCGGAAAACTCGTATTGCAGGCGATGCAGGCGGTGGATCAATATCGCTTCGACGAGGCTGAGAAGCTGCTTGGCGAGGCGCAGCGTCTCGACCCGGCGAGCGGCGACATCGCCGCGTCGGCCGAAGCGCTGGCCGACGCGCGCGAGCGCCTCATCGAGGAGCAGCGAAGTGACGAGGATGCGCGTCGGGCGGAGACTCGCGCCGAAGCACAGCGCCTCGCCGCGCTGCAGGAGCAAAATGCAGAGCCCGCAGCCGCGATCGGCGCCGACAGCAACCGCAGCGACGGCGGTGCCATGTCGAACGGCATCGCGGAGCGGCCGGCGTCCGCCGCTTTCGTGGAAGCACAGCCGCTGCAGTCGGCGCCCGATCCGGCACTGAAATCGCCCGTGGCGGTGAGTTCGCTGACGCGCACCCGCTACGTGGCGCCCAAGTATCCGCGCAATGCCGAGCGCCGCAACCAGTCGGGCTGGGTCGACGTCGTATTCACCGTGGGCGTCGATGGCTCGACCAGGGATATCGAGATCAAAGAGTCCGAGCCGGGCGACGTCTTCGTGGGTTCGGCGGTCCGGGCCGTCGAGAAATGGGAGTTCGAGCCGGTTCTCGAAAACGGCGTGGCCATCGAACGCCGCGCCAAGA
Organism: Woeseiaceae bacterium; assembly: GCA_041608415.1. Taxonomy (GTDB): domain Bacteria; phylum Pseudomonadota; class Gammaproteobacteria; order Steroidobacterales; family Woeseiaceae; genus UBA1847. The sequence continues at coordinate 2,361 of JBFISV010000157.1, read as the reverse complement.
TCCGCATGATGTTCGCCATCGAATAACGTCGCTCGACACGCATCGCCAGCGACGCTCGCCGTATTGGACTAAAACGCCTTTTATCGCTAGGCTAGTTTCGGTTTTTGCGACGAGCCGGGGGCAGAGCGCGTGTCCGAGCAAGCACCGGGTACGATCGATCGACCCGCGAGAAAACAACAACAACGCTCAATCGTAACGCAGCTAAAATTGCTGGATGCGGCTACCGAGGCCTTTTCGGAAAACGGATTCAAAGGCACGTCGACCCGCGACATCGCCGATCGCGCAGGCGTTCACCATCCCCTCATTACCTATCATTTCAAAAACAAGAAGCAGCTGTGGCGCGCTGCCGCGGATCGCATATTCCGGAATTTCAAATCGTCCGTGGTCCAGGCCATCGCGGACGAGCCGGAGGTCAATCCGCGACGCCGGGCGGAGGCATTCGTCCGCGCCTACGTGCATTACGCACACCGGCATCCGGCCCTGCACAAGATCGTGCTGCAGGAATCCAGCCATCCAAGCGACCGCCTCGACTGGCTGATCGAGAATCACCTGCGTCCCCTGTTCAGGGACATGACGAGCTATATCGAGAAACTGCAGGCGGGCGGCATCGCGCCCGCGGGCAATCCGGCGCTGCTCCTCAACATGATGCGCGTATCGGCCGGCGGGGTCCTCGCGCTGGCCGCGGAAATCAAGGGCACCAGCGGCATCGATTTCGATACCCAGGGAACGATCGACGAACTCGCCGACATGATCATCCGCTGCTTCCTGCCGGGCGATCCTGACGCCTGAGCGCACCCCGGGCCAGGTGCTGCTGCATCTCTGCAACGATGGACAGCGCGATCGCGGCGGGGCCGCGCCCGCCGAGATCGAGGCCGGCCGGCCCGTGCACACGACCCTGCAGTCCGGGAGCCACGTCGCCGAGTTCGCTCAGAAGGCGGCGGCGGCGGCCGGCGGGTCCCAGGAGACCGATGTAATCGATGCGGCTCCCGGCGAGCTGCCGCAGGTAGTGCCGATCGCTGTCGAGATGGTGGCTCATGACGACGGCCAGGTCGTAGCGGTCGAGATCGAGCTTCTCGTGTACGTCCCGGGCGGCACTGCACAGCACGTGCTCGGCGGCGGCGAAATCGTTGTTGTCGACGTACGCGGGCCGGTGATCGACAACCGTACAGCGCCAGCCGAGTTCGGCGGCGAGGCGCACTACCGGCTCGGCATCGAGCCCGCCGCCGAGCACGAGCACGCGCGGCAGCGGCTCGAGCCGCGAGAAAAAGACCTCCAGCTCACCGCCGGCAGCGGCGACGCGCTCGAACGGCGAGGTCCCCGTTTTCAGCAGCTCGCGATTGCGGCCGGCGAGCGCGGCGGCCACCGCGTCCGGCAGGCCGAAGGCTTTCTCGAAGCCCGCGGCAGTGAACGCCGACGAGCCGCCCGCGACCCCGGCAACCGTGGACGTAACGATTGTCGCGACCATTGCCGGCTCGTTCCCCCGCTGCAACTCGGCAATCGTGCGAAACGGCTCGTAAGCGCTGCCGTGCGTCAACGGCTGCAGGAATATGCGCATGACGCCGTCACAGCCGACGCCGAGCCCCCACAACTCGTCGTCGCCGCTTGCGAGGTCGTAGGAGGCGATGGCGGGATGCCCGGACTCGATGACCTGGCCCGCGCGAATTGCCAGGTCGCCCTCGAGGCAACCGCCGGACAGCATGCCCTGGAAAATGCCTTGTTCGTCGATCAGCATGCGCGCGCCCGGCTTGCTGTACGTCGAGCCGCTCGTGTCGAAGACGGTGGCAAGCACCATCGGCCGCCCGGTTCGCGTCCGGGTTTCGAAGAAATTGTCGAGTTTCGCCTGCTGCATCGGGGCCTTCGGTTTTGATCCTGTGATCTCGGTCGATACGGCCCGCGACACGAGGATCGCCGCGCGAGCGCTTGCGGGCCGCCATGTCCTCGCACCCCGGCCCGGGCGAGGCCGCGTCGCGCACCGGCCGATGATAAGACATACCGTGCGCCAAAACCGGATTCCCGGGTCGCTGCCGCCGATGCCACGGCGCGGCCTCCGGGCGAACGACGGCAGGCGTGTCGCGTATTGCCTATTGCCAGGCGCGCATGTCGTGTTGCGAGCCGGGCCTAAGCCGGGCGACTGGCATACAAATACAGCATTTCCATAGCGAGGTGGGACGCTGCGAGCGAGGTGATCTCGGCGACGTCGTATTGCGGCGCGACCTCGACGATGTCCATGCCGACGATGCGGATACCCGTGAGACCGCGGAGTATCGACATCGCCTGGTGCGTGGACAGGCCGCCGCATACCGGCGTGCCCGTGCCCGGCGCGAAAGAGGGATCGAGGCAATCGATATCGAAGGTCAGGTA
>JBFISV010000156.1:0-6077 GCA_041608415.1 Woeseiaceae bacterium | reverse complement strand
TCGACGTACGGCGGATTGCTCACGATCAGGTCGTAAACGGCGTCGCCGACCTTGGCGAAAAAGTTCGACTCGATCAGGCGCACGCGCTTGCCGAGGCCGTGGCGCTCGACATTGACGGCGGCGACGGCCAGCGCTTCGGGGGAAATATCGATGGCATCCACGCGCGCCGTAGGGAAGGCATGCGCCAGCGCGATCGCAATACATCCGCTGCCGGTTCCGAGATCGGCAATGCGCTCTACGGCATTCTCGACGAGCCAGGGACGAAAGCGCGCCGCGATCGTTTCCGCGAGCGGCGAGCGCGGCACGAGCACGCGTTGGTCGACGTAAAATTCGTGGCCCGCGAACCACGCCTGGTTCAGTAGGTAGGCCAGCGGCAGCCGCTCCTCGATGCGCCGCGTCGCGAGCCGCTCGATCGTGTCTCGATCGGCCTCGCCGACCTGCACCGCGTAAGCCGCCGGCGCATCCTCATGACGCAAGCCGAGCGTTGCGAACACCAGCCACGCCGCTTCATCCACCGCATTGTCGGTGCCGTGACCGTAGCTCAGGTCCGCCGCCGCAAATCGCGCCGCGATCCTCTGAACCTCGGCCTGTACCGTTGCCGGCTCATCCACGCGCCAGTCCCGATCTCATCGTCCGCGGGAATCTAACACGACCCGTGTTTATCCGGTTAGAATTGCGCGCCCGGATATTGCGAGACCCCGATGCGCGTAAAAAACCTCGTCATTGGCAGCCTGCTCGGCGTTGCGCTCGCCGCCGGCATCTGGGTCGCGTCGAGTACGCTGACGGTCGCGCCCGAATCGCGTCCCGCCGTCGCAACCGTCCTGCCGACCCCGATCGACGTGCCGGCGTTCACCCTGCAGGACCAGCGCGGCGCCCGCATCGGAGCGGACGTGTTCCGGGGGCAGTGGGACCTCGTGTTCTTCGGTTTTACGAGTTGCCCCGATGTCTGCCCGCTGACCCTCGGCACCCTGGCGGCCGCCCGCAAGGAACTCGAGGATTCGGGATTCTCGCCGTTGCCGCGCATCGTCCTCGTCAGTGTCGACCCGGAGCGCGACACGCCCGAAAAGATGTCCGCATACGTCGGCCATTTCGGCGCCGGCAACCTCGGCATAACCGGCGACCTCGAAAATATTCGAAAGCTGACGGATACGCTCGGTATTTTCTTCGAAAAACGACTCGACGACTCCGGCGATTACGTCGTCGATCATTCGGCGGTCGTGCTCGTGATCAATCCTGAAGCGCGCTTTCACGCACTCTTCGGCTCGCCACACAAGTCCGACAATTTCGTCTCGGACTGGCCGCTGCTGGTCGGGTCCTGACCGATGCGTACCGCACCGCTGTTGCTGTTCGCGCTTCTTACGTCGGCGTGCACGACGGCGGAAAAGGCGCCGCTCTCCGCGACGGATGCCCGCATAATGCCGCCAGTGCCGGGCGTGACGAAACGGGCGGCGTACCTGACACTGGTCAATAACGGCGACGCGGCGATTTCGCTGACGTCCGTCTCGAGCCCGCAATTTGCCGTGGTCGAGTTCCATCAGACGATCGTTGCGAGCGGCGTCGCGCGTATGCGGCCGTTGCGCGAACTCGTGATCGCGGCTGGCGAGTCGGTCCGGCTCGAACCGGGCGGCAAGCACCTCATGCTGTCGCAGGAGAAACCGGCCGCAGCCACGGCGTCAGCGGACAATCGAGTCGGCGAATCGATCAGGCTCGATTTTTACAGTCGTGACGACCTCGTCCTGTCCGTGAACATCGCAGGCCACTAGCCTGGATATTTCACCGAGGCGGCAGCCAGCTCATCGTAAGACTCTGATCGGCAAGGGAGGAACCGTAGTTGCGCGGACTCGACGACAGCGACACGTTCGGCGCCGCCGCCTGCCGGTACCGGCCCCGGCCGGTTCTCGCGGGCCCGGGGCTGCTCATCGCCGGCGTCATCGCTGCGCCCGTGGCTTGCGCTCGGGACCTGCCTGTGGAATCACGGCGCCTGCCGAGCGCTCCGCGATCCCCGGTGAATCATGCAGGCTAGACTGATCGCGCGCGGCTTCGTCGCCGTCCAATACCTGTTGCCGCGGCATTTGTTGACCGCGTTCGTGTATCGCATCTCCCGTATCCGTATCGCATTCATCAAGAACGCGCTGATTCGTAGCTTCGCCGGACTGTTTCACGTCGACCTGTCGGAAACGCCGCGCAAGGCGCCCGGGGACTTCCGCGACTTCAATGATTTCTTTACGCGCGAGCTCGATCCCGGCGCGCGTCCGATCTGCGAACGCGCCGACGCCATAGTCTCGCCGGCGGACGGCACGGTCAGTCGCGCCGGAACACTTCACGCCGACAGGATCGTGCAGGCCAAGGGTATCGACTACACGCTCGACGACTTGTTCGCGATCGACATCGACGACGTACGCGCTTACGCGAACGGCTCATTCGTGACGATTTACCTCGCACCGCACAACTACCACCGCGTGCACATGCCGCTCGACGGCTGCCTGCGCGCGGCACACTACGTCCCCGGCGATCTGTTCAGCGTCAATGATGCAAGCGTCGCCGTCCTGCGCGGGTTGTTCCGGCGCAACGAGCGTCTCGTTCTGCATTTCGATACGGCGCGCGGCCCGATGGCGCTGATATTCGTCGGCGCCCTCAATGTCGGCAGCATTACGACGCCCTGGACCGGCGAAATACGGCCGCGCAAACGCGGCGTGGTCGAGCCGCAGGACCTCGGAACGACGAGCCGCGTGCTGCGCAGGGGCGATCTTCTCGGCTGGTTCAACATGGGCTCGACGGTCATCCTGCTGTTGCCCGAAGGGCGCGGCGAATGGCAGGGACGACTGGCGCCCGGAGCGGCGCTGCGCATGGGAGAGATGATCGGCGCACTCACGGATCGTCCGCGGTGACGGGCTGGGCGCCGAGTTGCGCGGTGGAAATCGCCGCACGGCGTGCGGAACTGCTCACTCGCGTGCGCTCGTACTTCGCCAAGCGGCGCGTACTCGCCGTCGACACGCCGGCCCTGGGAGCGAGCACCGTGACCGACCCGGCGATCGAGAGTTTCCGGCTTGCCGACACCCTCTACCTGCAGACGTCCCCCGAATACTTCATGAAGCGGCTGCTCGCGAGCGGCTACCCGGACATCTATTCGATATGCCGCGTGTTCCGGAACGCCGAATCCGGCCGCCGGCACCTGCCGGAATTCACGCTGGTCGAATGGTATCGGCGCGGCATGGAACTCGGCGAGATCATCAGCGACGCAATCGACCTTATCGCGGCGGCACTGGATCGGGCGCATCTCGGCGACGACGTGGATAAAGACGACTATTGCAACGTGTTTCAAGACGCCGTCGGCCTCGATCCGCTCGAGGCATCGATCGATGCGCTCGCCCGGGCGGCCGGCGCCGACGCCCGCCTGCGGCGCGCACTCGGCGAGCGCCGCAATGCGTGGCTGGATCTCCTCATGACTTCGCGGGTCGCGCCGCAGTTTGCCCCCGATCGCCTGACGATCGTCAGGCACTACCCCGCTAGCCAGGCCGCGCTGGCGCGGCTCTGTCCGGATGATCGGCGGGTCGCGGATCGCTTCGAAGTGTTCTATGGTTCTCTCGAACTCGCGAACGGCTACGTGGAATTGACCAATGCGGCGGAGCAGGCGGAACGCATGGACGGCGACAGGGCGGTGCGCCGCGCGCTCGGCCAGCCGGACGTGGCCCGTGACGAACGACTGCTTGCCGCGCTCGGCGCGGGCCTTGGCGCATGCGCAGGCGTCGCCGTCGGGCTCGAACGGCTGCACATGATCATCGAGCGCACCGACGACATTCGAAACGTCGTTACGTTCTCGTGAGTCTCCGCATGACGGACTTCACGACACTCGACAGCCGCGTTCGGGCACTGCTTGCCGATGAACCCGATGCCCTGGCCGGCGCCGCGAATTTCGTCGCCCTGCTGTTCGACGTCCTCGACGACGTCAACTGGCTCGGTCTCTATGTTCTGCGCGGCGACGAGCTCGTGCTCGGCCCGTTCCAGGGCAAGCCCGCGTGCGTTCGCATTCCACTGGGGCGCGGTGTGTGCGGAACGGCGGCGGCCACGATGACGACCCAACGCGTCGGCGACGTGCACGAATTTCCGGGCCATATCGCCTGCGACGTCGCCTCGCGGGCCGAGATCGTGGTGCCGCTGATCGTCGCCGACCGGCTGATCGGCGTTCTCGACGTCGACAGCCCGAGCATCGACCGCTTCAGTATCGGCGATCAGCGCGGTCTGGAGAAGCTCTGCGCGAGTTTTTGCGAATTGCAGGCCGGCAGGAAAGCCTTCATTTGACGCGCGAGACGTATTCCTTGGAGCGCGTATCGACCTTGATGATTTCGCCCTGATCGACGAACAACGGCACGCGCACGACGGCGCCGGTCGACAGCGTCGCCGGCTTGACGCCGCCGCTCGCGGTATCGCCCTTGATGCCCGGATCCGTTTCCGTAATCTCGAGTTCGACGAAGTTGGGTGGCTCCACGAGCAACGGCGAGTTGTTCCACAGCGTTACCATGCAAACGTCGCCATCGGTGATCCAGTTGGCGGCCTCCCCGACGGCGCTCGCATCGGCCGCATATTGCTCGAACGTATCCGGCGCCATGAAATGCCAGAATTCGCCGTCCGCGTAGAGATACTGCATCGCCGTATCCATGACGTCGGCCGCTTCGACCGACTCACCGGACCTGAAGGTCTTGTCGACCGTTTTACCGGTCTTCAGATTGCGAATACGTACCCGGTTGAAGGCCTGTCCCTTGCCGGGCTTGACGAACTCGTTCTCGACGATGATGCACGGATCGTTGTCGATGATGATCCGCAGGCCGGATCGGAATTCGTTGGTGCTGTAGCTGGCCATAGTCTTCGCCGGTCGGAAAGGCCGCTATGATACCGGAGCGCGCCGCCTACGCCAGCCCGGGGCGCCCGCAGCGGCGCCGGCCGCACCGCAGGTCGTTGATAAGCGGTAATTTCAGGCCCGGAAGCTGGCCGAAACTTGCGGCCCGTCACGGTTTTGCGATCCGGTATAGGCCCCGCCCGGCGCGGCGGGATAGACTGTCCGCTGGCGACGAATAACGGGGTGCATACGGATCGCACCCTCGGCAAGCAGGGAACGCAAATTGACCGTCAGACACTCCATCTCCATCGCCGTCCTGTCAGAGAACCAGGACGATGCCGAGCGCATCAACAGCACGCTCCGATCGGCCGGCCATGCGGCGCATTGTCACTGGATCGACCATCCGAACCGCCTCGCGAACACGCTCGCCGACGAGCGTGTCGAACTGATCTTCGTCAATTGCGACAATTATCGCGATTCGATTCGCAGTATCATAAAAGAGAAAGACTATTTCGATCCGGAAGTGCCCGTCATCGCACTCAAGGAGCAGGCCGACGAACTCGCCATCCATGACGCGATGAAGTCCGGCGCCGTCGATCTCGTATCCATCGGCATGAAAAAGCGGCTCACTGCAGTCGTTACGCGGGAGTTGCGCGCGCTGCGCGCCGAGCGCGCATTGAATTCCACCATCATGTCGGCATCGGGATACAAGCAGCAGGTCCGCGACCTGATGCAAGCCTCGGCGGCCGCGATCGCGCTCGTGCAGGAGGGCATCGTAGTCGACGCCAACGATGCCTGGCTGAAACTCTTCAAAGTGGCTAATTCGGATGAGGTAACCGGATTGCCCCTGATGGACAACTTCGAGTCCGAGAGTCACGCGGCGCTGAAGGGCGCACTGATCGCGACCGTTACCGGCAAATGGCAGCGCAACGAAAAACTGGACGCTAAGCCTCGCATCACCGGCGATTCCGAGGCGCTGCAGCTCGGATTCGCGAAAATCGATTACGACGGCGCGCCGTGCGTGCAGATCAGTATCGCGGAGCCCGTCAAATCATCCGGGAATTCGACCAAAATCGTGCACGAGGCCCTGCAGCGCGATCCCACGACGCTGTTTTTTCACCGTGCGCAGTTCCTCGAGCGCCTCGAAAAGCGCCTGCGCCGCAAGCCCGCGTCCGGCCTGCATCTCGTTGCCTACGTCAAGCCCGACCGCTTCGGTAAATTGCGCGACTCGCTCGGCATCATC
>JBFISV010000155.1:0-6081 GCA_041608415.1 Woeseiaceae bacterium | reverse complement strand
TGCGCATCGAGTTCGGCCCGAACGTGACCTCGCCGCCGCACTATCACGACCAGGATCGCTTCATCACGGTCATCTCGGGCGAATGGGGTTTCGGCCGGGGGCCTTCCGGCGATTGCGCCGAGACGGTGCCTATGCGAGCGGGCGCATTCGTCATGCACCCGAAAGGGGCCGTACATTACGACGGCTCGTGCAACGGCGAGCCCGTCGTCGTTCAGATCATCGGGATGGGGCCGGTCAAGACGACGCGCATCGAAACCGGCGATTAGTGCAATTGCGCGCTACTCGTCGCTCGAGTATTTCTGCAGCTCGAGTATGACGTGCGAACCCGTGCTGTTGTACGGGTCGGTGTCGCCGTCGAAATCGTCCTCGATGGCCAGCTCGTGATCGTCGCCGGATTCGGAGTCAAGCACACGGACCTTGTTCCAGAGGTCGGTCTGGAACGTTGCCGGCGCATTGCCTTCGTCTGGCGCTTTCCGTGTCTTCGGTCCTTCCATTGTCTTGTCCAAATAATCAACTACTTGTGCGTACTTATTTTGATGGATTCGAGCTTCAGACATTCAGTTGTTCGTCGGACCAATACAACCACTCGTCGGGTCCTTGCCGTTCGTCGGCCAGAATCGACCGTTCGTCGGCGTTGTGGCGGCCGGGCACGCTTCGCATAATGTAGCCACGTCACAGGGGAGCATGTGATGCCGTACCGTCGCAGCCTGCTTTTTGCATTCACTTTCCTGATTTCCGTCGCCGCCCGCGGCCAGGCAAGCGGGGTGTACCTCGGCGACCTGAGCTGGCCGGAGGCGGAACGTCGATACCGGGAAACGCCGGTCGTGATCCTGCCCTTCGGCGCCGGCGCCAAGGAGCACGGCCCGCACCTGCCGATGAACGCCGATCGCGTCGTCATGGATCATCTCGTCGACGCCGCGATCGAGTCACGCAACGTGATCGTCGCGCCGCCGATCCTGCACGGCTGGTTCCCGGCATTCCGCGACTATCCGGGGACCGAGGTCGCCGATCCCGGCGTCTTCCAGGACTACGTGTTCCAGGTGGCCATGTCGCTGGTTCGGCAAGGCGCGCAGCGCATCGTGTTTCTCAATACGGGCATCGCGAACGCGACCGGATTACCGATTTCGATCGCTGCGCGCGAGGTTCGCGTGCAGACCGGCGTGCCGACGCTCGTGGTCTCGTGGAACGATCTCGAGACCGAGGAAATCGGCGCGCTGCAGGAACAGGAAATGGGCGGGCACGGCGACGAGATCGAAACCTCGATCAACCTGTACCTGCAGCCCGGGCGCGTCGACATGTCGCTTGCGGTCACGGATTACGGCGAGCGACAGGCGAAGGACTACGGCGGCTATCAGCCGGGACTCCTCGCGCGGGACCCCGCCGATCCGCTGTATTCGGCATCCGGCATCTTCGGCGACGCGACGCTGGCGACGGCCGAGAAAGGTAAAGCTGCGCTTGACGTGCTGACGCGCGAATGGCTCAGGGCACTCGACGGTTTTGCAGCGGTGCCGCTCACACGCGACTAATTCAGGGGACAGTCTACTTTTTTCGCTCTCGTCCCCTGCTGTCAAATAAGTAATCTGTCCCCTGATTACAGGTCCGTTTTCGTCCAATTTCCCCTGGCGGGACGGTTAGGATAAACGCAGCGGTCCGATGCGGCACAAGGTAAACATGGTTGCAGCCCGGGATACGATGGACGGGTCGCGTATTCAGGCTGAACTGGATCGGCGCGGATATGCGCGGCTCGGGCGTTTGTTGTCAAACGACGAAACGGAGGCGCTCGCCGCGCTGTTTGCGCGGGACGATGCATTCCGCAGTCACATCGTCATGCGCCGGCACGGTTACGGTGAGGGCGAGTACAAGTATTTCAGCTACCCGTTACCGAACAAGGTCGCGTCCTTACGCGAGCAACTGTACGAGCTGCTGGTCCCCGTCGCCAACGAATGGCAAGAAAGGCTCGGGGGCGAGCGTCGATTTCCGAACACGCATGCCGCAATGCTCGAGCGCTGTCACAAAGACGGCCAGACGCGGCCGACCCCGCTGATACTCAAGTACGGCGCCGGCGACTACAACCGCTTGCACCAGGACCTGTATGGCGAGCACGTCTTCCCGCTGCAGGTCGTGGTGTTATTGAGCGAGCCTGAGGATTTCTCAGGAGGCGAATTCGTGCTGACCGAGCAACGCCCGCGCATGCAGTCCCGCGTCGAGGTCGTGCAACTCGAGAGAGGCCATGGCGTTGCCTTCGCGGTCAACGAGCGGCCGGTCATGGGAACGCGCGGTTATTACCGGCTGAAACTGCGGCACGGCGTCAGCGAACTGCGATCGGGCGAACGAATTACCCTCGGCATCATCTTCCACGACGCGGCCTGACGCCCGGGGTCGGACCATCGCAATCATTTGATTCGTATCACGTAAGGCGGCCTGACGCCCGGGGTCGGACCATCGCAATCATTTGATTCGTATCACGTAAGTCCACTTTTGTCGCCGCTATTCACGCTTAATCCGGCAATTTCGTGCCCGGAATGGTGAGGTCTCCGCTCATCATTGCCGGTTTCGATATTGAAATGGACCGTTTAAGGCGTTATTTGCGTCATCAATCGGAAAAAATTCGTTTGAGCAGAATGGCTTGCGGAGGTCCGACCCTCGACTCTCGACTACCCGGGCGGCGGCAGATGGCCGAGTACCATTTCGATCGCGAGCCCGATACGCAGCAGGTCGCGATCGCTGCCGGCCGGCGCGTCGAGCTCGAGTGATACCGGCAAACCTTCATTGCCGAGACCGGCGGGAATCACGATGCCGGGCAGGCCCGCGGTGCTGCCGGGCGAGATATTGCGGCTGATGACCGGCGCGAAATGTACGGTCTCGCCATTGAGCGTCGTTTCGATGTCGTCGCCGATCGGCGGCGCCGGGATCTGTGTCGTCGGAAAGATCATCGCGGCCAGCTCGTTTTCCCGGAAATACGACCTGCACGATTCCCGCAGCGCCGGCAGGTGCTCGTCCCTTGCCGCGATGAATTGTTCCTCGGTGGCGGTCTGTGCGCCGCCCAGGACGTAGGATTCGAATGCCGCCAGGATATCCGGGCTGAGCTGGTTCACCAGTTCCTCGAACGTGACGCCGGTATGGTAACGCTCGAGGTACCCGGCGATCGACGGTCTGGCGTGATAACTCTGCACCACGTCGGTCGTCAGCGGGATGAGTCTCGACAGGTCCTGGATCTCCGCCTCGACCAGCGCGACGCCGGCATCCGCGAGTTTCGCCAGCGACGCGTCCGTTATGCGCTGCACTTCCGCATCGAGCATCTCGTAGAAATAGCGCCGCGGAACGCCGATCCGTAATCCGGCAAGCGACGCCGGCGCGGCGACTGTTGCCTCACCGGTCACCACGTGGTCGAACAGGGCAAGATCGGCGACGTTGCGCGCATGCGGGCCGACCTGGTCGAACAGCGGCGTGATCGGAATGACGCCTTCGTTCGGATAGCGGTTCTGCGTCGGGCGAAAGCCGTAGATGCCGCACAGGGCGGCGGGCACGCGGATCGAGCCCTGCGTATCCTCCGCGATGCCGAGCGGCGCCATGCGCGCGGCAACGGCAGCCGCAGTGCCGCCGCTGCTGCCGCCCGGAATGCGCGACGGGTCGTACGGGTTCCTGACGGCGCCGAAGGCCTGGTTGTTGCTGGTCCAGCCGAAGGACATCTCGTGGATATTGGTTTTCCCGAGCACGATTGCGCCGGCTTCTCTGAGCTTTCTGATCAGCGTCGCGTCCTCCGCGGGAACGAAATTCCTGAGCGCAGGTGTACCGCCGGTCGTCGGATATTGCTGCGTATTGACGCTGTCCTTGACCGGGATCGGCAGCCCGTGCAGCGGACCGGGCGGGGACCCTGACGCGCGTTTCCTGTCCGCTTCACGCGCCGCCTCGAGCACACGCTGCGGTTCGAGCGTGATGAATGCGTTCAGCTGGCGGCCGGCCTCGCAATGCTCGAGTAGCGCGGTTGCATAGGTTTCCGCAGAAATGTCGCCACGCTGCATGGCCGCAACAGCGTCCGTCGCCGACAGCTCTGTCAGTGATGTTGTCATCGTCCCACCTGTCTGGTCTGCCGTACGGCTGCAGCCGGCGACGCTCGTGGCAAGCGCAATGCTCCCGGCAAGAAATTCGCGTCGCGATGTCAGAAGTTCGTCATTCATTCCGTTTCGTCTCACGGGATTCACTCAGTTCCGCGGCCAACGCTTCCCAGCTCGTGATCGGCAGGGAACACTGACTGCCGACACAGCGATAGGCGACGGTTTCGTTGTCCGCCGGCTTGCGCTCGGCGAGGCTGCCCGGCAGCCCCTCAATGTCGGAACCGATGGCATACATGAGTCGTCGCGGCGCATAGATCCGTGCGGCGCTCTTGCGCCACCGTTGCATTTCATCGTCGTCGCCGCGGATGATGATGATTTCCGGATGCTCGATGTATTCCTCGAGCGCGTGGAGTAACGTCACATGCCCGTGCGGATACTCGTCCATCGCGCGCCACGCATTGCGCAGCGTCTGTTCCGCGGCGTCGAGATAACGCGCCTCGCCGAGCAGGAAGCCGAGCCGCTGCAGGGCGAAAGCGGCGACGCCGTTGCCCGACGGTACGGCTTCGTCCGCCAGCGGTTTCGGGCGATGCATCAGCGTTTCGTGATCGTCCGCGGTGAAATAGAAGCCGCCGGCGTCGGCATCGAAAAAGTGTGCGAGCAACAGGTCGGCGAGCGCGACGGCGAACTCGAGATGGCGATTGCTCCATTTGGCCTGCAGCAAGACGAGCAATGCGTCGAGCAGGTAAGCGTGGTCGTCGAGATAGGCGGGAAATCGCGCCTGGCCGTCCTTGAAGCTCGCGAGCAGGCGGCCGTCGACCAGCATGTAGTCACGGAGGAAGTCCGCCGCTTTTGCCGCCGATTCGATCAGTTCGTCCCGCCCCATCGCGAGTCCCGCGATCGCCAGGCCGCGAATTGCCAGCGCATTCCACGCCGTGAGCTGCTTTTCGTCGCGGCCGGGTGGCACGCGTTTTCCCCGCGCCTCGAGCAGTGTCGAACGCGCAGCGTCGATGTGTTCGGTAAGCGCCTCGACCGTCATGCCCCGGTCTTTTGCAATCGTCTCGAACGATTCCCGCACGCTCAGGTGCCACTCGCCCTCGAAGTTGGCCTCCTTGTCGAGCCCGAAGCGCCGCGCGAAGAGCTCGTACTGCTCGCCGCTCAGGAGCGCCTGCACCTCTTCCCGTGTCCAGACGTAATACTTTCCTTCCGCGCCTTCGGAATCGGCATCGCGGGTCGAATAAAAGCCGCCGTTCGGTGACTGCATGTCGGCGATCATCCAGTCCGCCGTCTCGTTGGCGATGCGCCCGTATAGTCCATCACCGGTCGCAAGGTAAGTTTCCGCGTAGAGCGCGAGCAGCGGTCCGTTGTCGTAGAGCATTTTTTCGAAATGCGGGATCTGCCAGTAACGATCGACCGAGTAACGGCAAAAGCCGCCGCCCAGTTGATCGTAGATGCCGCCTTCCGCCATCCGTGTCAGGGTGAGCGCCACCAGACCGAGCGCCTCGACATCCGGTTCCGCGCTGTGCGCGCTCGCACGCCAGTGCCGCAGCATGCGCTCGATCGTGCCCGGATGTGGAAACTTCGGCGCGCTGCCGATGCCGCCGTATTCCCGGTCGGCGGACTGCAGTATCTTCGTCCGTGCTGCGCTGAGCGGCGCACCCGTGAGCTCCACATCTGCGTCGGCCGCCTGCGGCTCGAGTTTGCCGAGAATGTCGATCAGTTGCCGTCCCTGGTTCTCGATCTCGTCGCGATGATCGCGGTAATAGTCGGCGACACGCGTAATGACCTCGACGAACGAGGGCATGCCGTAACGTGCGCTGCTCGGGAAATAGGTGCCGGCGAAGAACGGGCGCTGATCGTCCGGGTTGATGAACACCGTCAACGGCCAGCCGCCGGCGCGCTGCGTCAGGAGCTGGTGTGCCGTCTGGTAGATCTTGTCGAGGTCCGGCCGCTCCTCGCGATCGACCTTGATGTTCACGTAGCGCTCGTTCATCACGGCGGCCGTCTCCTCGTCCTCGAACGATTCGTG
>JBFISV010000154.1:0-6149 GCA_041608415.1 Woeseiaceae bacterium | reverse complement strand
TTCGGCGATCTGAATCTCGACTACGACCGTCCCGTGAAGGACCTCGCGCGTATCGAGGCGATGGTCGAGCGCGAAAACAGGAAATCCAAACGGCGCGTGCAGATGAGCTTTCCGTTCCTGTTCGAGCACCCGCAAACGCGGCAACTGCCGCCGCCCAAGGGACGTGTCTTCCGCACGAACGCGGTACTCAACCAGACCTTCGACCAGATCGGCATACTGACCACGGACGAGCGCCTCAAGAAGGGTCTCGCGACTACGGCGAAAGGCCACGCGCGCCCGGAAGTGTGGGGCGCTTTGCCGGAAGGCCCCGACTACGGCGTCTTCAATTTCACGGAGCTATTCTCGCGCACATTGTGCAAGAAACCGTTTGCCGAACTCAAAGGCCAGGAAAAGAAGGAGTTCGTGCGGCGATTCGATTTTCGCGTCAGCGATCACCTGCCGATCTGGTATCGGTTCCCGCTGCCGAAACTGCCCAAGGGCGTCAACATAGCGCCCTCACCATAGGATTAAACGAGCTTGGCCGGTTCAACAGGTAAGCCGCAAACGGCGGGTGGCGAAGACGTTGATGCGAATGCCGCGGGCTGGATTTCCCGCGACGAACTCGATGCGACGCTGGGCGAACGGTTGGAAGCGGCCGGGCGGCGCTACGTAAAGACACTGCGAGTGCGTGCCCGTCCCGCGCGCGAGGGTGAGCGCGTCGTCAGCACGACTGCGGACGGCGTCGAGACCGAGAACGTCGCCGGTGAAGGCGACTTTGTCGTGGAAAACCAGACCGAAGCGCGCGAATGCTACATCGTTTCCGGTGACAAGTTCGAACGTCGTTACGATCTCGTCGAGTCGCTCGGCGGCGACTGGGCCTCATACGCACCCAACGAATCCGCAGAGGTCGTGGCGCTCCGGGTCGACGACGCCGTTTTGCGGCTGCTCGGCAGGGACGACACGTTTTATATCGAAGCGCCGTGGGGCGAGCCGCAGCGTGTCAACAAGGGTGACGTACTTGTCGCGCCGCCAGACCTCAGCGAGATCTATCGCATCGGACGCCGGGAATTCGCGGCGACCTACACACCGGTCTGACGCCCCGATGACGGTGCCCGGCGTGCGCGACAAGCGGATCGTTAATCGAGTCGAAAACCTGCAGGTTCGCGGCAAGCGACACGGGCATGCCGCGCACGAGCAGGACGAGACATGGGCCTTTTCCGGCACACGGGTCGTTGCTTCCGTCTTTCCTGCAATGGTTTAATTGCCCGCTCGACCATCTCCCGGTTCGGCCCAACCAGCGTGCAGCAGATTATCGAAACATGACTGACAAGGATCAATTGCACGCGGCCGGCATGCCGCAACGGGCGAGTCGTCTCGCGTTGCTCGCCTGGTCCTCGTTGGCCGTTCTCGTCGTTGCCGCCCTGCTGCTCTTTGCCGCGCTGCACGGGCCTTACATGCACGACGAGGAGAGCTACATCGCCGGCGCATTTTTTGCGCGGGACCATGCGCCCTACGGCGATTTCATCTTCCTGCAGCCGCCGTACTTCGCCTGGGTGTTCGGCGCTGTTTTCCGATTGATCGACAGCAACTTTTTTCTGGCTGCGCGACTCGTCGTTTTCACTCTGTCGCTAGCCAGTGCCGTCGTAATGTATGTTCTCGCCAGGCAACTGTCCGGCAGCCGGCTCATTGGCGCCTGCGCCGTCGCTTTGCTGCTCTGTTCGACGGTTGTCAACCTGGCGTTCGGCTGGGCGCGCAACGACATACTGGCGATGTTCTTTTCGCTGTCGGCGATGCTTGCCTTTGTCGCCGGTGACCAGAGCGATGAACGCTTCGGCATTTGGCTGAAATTGCTCGCCGGCGTCGCCGCCGGCTGCGCCGTCGGCACTAAAGTCTCATACGTATTTCTGGCGGCCGGTCTGTTTCTCGTCGAAGCGGCGCGATACCTGACGACGCCCGGCGCGGAACGCAGCCTCAAAAAACTGATCGGACTGTGCGTCGGCGGAACGCTCGCGGGCTTGCCGATTCTCTGGGTTGCCATCCTGTACCCGAGCGGATTCTTTTACGGCGTTTACGAGCATCACATCATTGCGCCGCCCGACTGGACCGCTCAGATCGGCCGCGAATACAGGATGAATATCCGCGGCGCGATCATGGACTGGCTGTCATTCATTCGACGGGACGTCTCAATGGGCGCAGCCGTGTTCGTGGGCTATGCCGGGCTCCACACACTGATTTATCACCGCGAGCGGTTCCGGCGCGAGTATTCGATTCACGGTAACAAGGCGCTTTTCTTGGTCCTGCTCGCAGTCTCGATACCTTTGACGCTGGCAACGAAGCCGGTCCACGTCCACTACGTTCAGCCCGTGATACCGCTGCTGATCCTGGCCGCGGTCACCCATGCGACAGCGTCCGAGAACGACGCGGGTTTTCGACAGCGCTTTTTCGCAGTCATGACGACGATCGTCAGCATTCCGGGTCTCGCGTTCTTGTTGGGCAACGCGCTCAACGACTCGGAAATCCGGCACATAGAGAGCGTATCGGGCGAGATAAGGAATGCGCTCGGCGCTGACCGGGGGCCGGTCGCCTCCGCCTCGCCCATCCGCGTCATCGAGGCCGGCGCAGAACCTTATATCGAGTTCGCGACCGGTCCGTTCTTTTATCGCACGGCGCACCTGCTGCCGGCGGAACGCGTGCAATCGCTCGGAGGCGCGTCGCCGCAGACGCTCGAGCGCCTGTTTGCCGAAAAACCTCCCGCGGCGATTCTCGTCGGCTACGAAAGCCGCCGTGGCGACATCGATGGCGGCCTCGAGCGTTATGCCAAAGCGAACGGGTTCGAGCGTGTCGACATCGACAACGGCGCGGCCTCGCTGTATCTGCGCCCCGATTCCGAGCGCGGCACAACGCCGCGCGATCCGGATTAATCGGCGGAATTTTCCTTGGCCGCGAGCGCAAACGCGATGACGTGGTCACCGGGCCGCGTACCCGTGTTCGGGTGACCACCGGCGGCGATCACCACGAACTGCCGTCCGGTGAACGGATCGAGCGCGAAAACCACGGCGTTACCGGTCGGAAAAATACAATCGCCCTTCGGCAACAATCGGATTCGCCCGGAAGGCAAACTCGGCGCGGAATCCCTTTGCAGGCTCGCCGGTCCGAGATCGCGAGGCTTCCTCGGGTTCGGCCACGTTGTCGACGGAAATCCGTGTGAGCGGCGAATACTGCTTCCCGTGTTGTCCGCCACCGAAATGCGGCCAGTCCCCGCCTGCAACAGCGGCGCGCGAACACAGCAGCAGCGCGAGCAATGCGCCCCGGAGTCCCACGATCGTCGCTCCTCGATGCTGCGCCCTCATAATTGACGAGCTTGTTCATTTACGAGCCTGGCGCGCTCTCGCCGAGCCATCGTTAGACTGAGTGCGAGCCTGAAGCGAAAATCATTCCCGTAGCCGGGAACTCGAGGCAAGGCTCGGCTCAGGTGCGCGGCAACCGGGCAGGTCCGTGACCGATGCACGGCCGTGTGCGACGTCGCACCGTCTTCCGGTCCGGGTGATGTACGCGTTGCCGCGCAAGATCGCTTGGGGATTGCCTTGCTGCGAAATATTACGCGCAAGCGGCGTTACGGCGTCGATTTCAGGGCCAGCAATACGCCTCAGGCGGCGTTCGTCTCGGGTTCGGGTGCAGCGCTTGTTTTTACGGCGACGCGGTCGCGCCCCGCACGTTTCGCCTCGTACAACGCCTCATCGGCCGACTTCAGCAAATCGTCGAAGGTCGCGGATTGCGGCCCGATCTCCGCAACACCGAGACTCAGGGTGACGCGTACCGCCGCTTCGTGCGCCGCGCCGATCGGCTCGTGCATCGCGTGTCGGATCCGTTCGGCAACCGCCTGGGCTTCCGTCGCGGTCGTATGCGGCAGCAATATGATGAACTCTTCGCCGCCGAAACGGCCCACGACGTCGGATTCACGCACCATCGTGCGGCACGTCTCGGCAATCCACGACAGGGTCGCATCGCCGACGATGTGCCCGTGCGAATCGTTGATCAGCTTGAAATGATCGGCGTCGATCAGGATTACGGCAAAGCGATGCCCATAGCGATCGTACCGCGACATCTCGGCCCTGATGCGTGAAAACATGTGCCGCCGGTTGTACAAACCCGTCAGCGGATCCGTCATTGCCTGCAGCCGCAGTCGTGCCCGCCAGCGGTTGTCCATACGCAGGTGGTGCAGGCACATCGTCGCCACGACCCAGATGAGAACCGCGCTCATGGCGCGGTTGGCGAGGGCGATGTCGTGGCTGGCGCCGGCCGAGGACAGCAACAGACCCGCCCCGGTCAGCAAGGTGCCGAGCACGGCGGCAGCAACGACGCGGACGGGCGAGCGGGCGAGCAGGCCCAGCATGGGCAATATCACGTACGGAATGCCGCCGGCGACACCGAGGGGTTGTGAGAGGTCGAAACCGAAGGTGATCGCCGCTACGAGGACGATGAGAATCGTCGCGCTACGCGTTCTCAATGGATGACGCAGGGCCCGCATCGTGCCTCCCGAACGGCCGGCCGCCCATCTCGAGGGTCGAGAATCATGCGGCGCCGGACCAAATACAGCAACATTATGTCGAGAAGCCGTGAACAAACCTATGACGGCGATCACGTTTCCATTGAAACTAATTGTCCGCCCGGACAACTTTTCCTGAGGCAGCGCGATGCCGTCCGCGCATGCATGCCGCGCCGTTTCCCGTCTGCGGCCGCTACATGTTGCGCCGGTATTCGCCGCCGACGTCGTAAAGCGCTGCGGACAGCTGTCCCAGCGAATTCGACTTCACGGCCTCCATCAGCTCCGCGAACGTGTTGCCCCGCTCGCGGGCGACCGACTGCAGTCGCGCGAGCGCCGCCGGACTTTCCCCGGCGTGCGTTGCCTGAAACGCCCGCACGTGGGAGATCTGGTCCTTTTTCTCGCGCTCCGACGAGCGAATCAGCTCGAGTTCGTGCACTTCGTCTTCCTGCCCCTGCTTCGGCAGGAACGTGTTCACGCCGATGAGCGGCAGCGAACCGTCGTGTTTCTTACTCTCGTAATAGAGGCTCTCTTCCTGGATCTTGCCGCGCTGGTACATCGTGTCCATCGCGCCCAGCACGCCGCCGCGCTCCGAGATGCGCTCGAATTCGACGTAAACGGCCTCCTCGACGAGATTGGTCAGCTCGCCGACGATATACGAGCCTTGCCAGGGGTTTTCACAATAGTTGAGCCCCAGTTCGCGCGATATGATCAGTTGTATCGCGACTGCGCGGCGAACCGACTGCTCGGTCGGCGTGGTCACCGCTTCATCGAACGCGTTGGTATGCAGGCTGTTGCAGTTGTCGAACAATGCATACAGCGCCTGCAGCGTCGTGCGAATGTCGTTGAAACTGATTTCCTGTGCGTGCAGGCTTCGGCCCGACGTCTGCACGTGATACTTGAGCTTCTGCGAACGCGCACCGGCGCCGTAACGTTCGCGCATTGCGCGCGCCCAGATGCGGCGCGCGACGCGGCCGATCACCGTGTATTCGGGGTCCATGCCATTGGAAAAGAAGAAACTCAGATTCGGCGCGAATTCGTCGATACTCATGCCGCGGGCGAGGTAGTACTCGACGATCGTAAAGCCGTTGGCGAGCGTGAAGGCGAGCTGACTGATCGGGTTCGCCCCGGCTTCCGCAATGTGATAGCCGCTGATGGAGATGCTGTAGTAATTGCGGACATTGTTGTCGATAAAATACTGTTGCACGTCTCCCATCATCTTCATCGCGAACTCGGTCGAGAAGATGCAGGTGTTCTGCGCCTGGTCCTCCTTGAGTATGTCGGCCTGCACCGTGCCGCGCACGGCCGCGAGCGTTTCCCTGCGTATCCTCGCGTAGGTATCGGCATCGACGAGCTTGTCCCCCGAAATTCCGAGCAAGCCGAGCCCGAGCCCGTCGTTGCCGGGCGGCAGGTCACCAACGTAGCTCGGCCGGTCACGGTTTTCGAAGTAGTCATCGATCGTTTTCTGCGCAGCCTCCCAGCGGCCGGTCTCGCGCAGGTGCTTCTCGACCTGCTGGTCGATCGCGGTATTCATGAAAAACGCCAGGATCATCGGCGCCGGGCCGTTGATCGTCATCGACACCGACGTCGCCGACGCACACAGGTCGAAGCCGGAGTAGAGTTTTTT
>JBFISV010000153.1:0-6178 GCA_041608415.1 Woeseiaceae bacterium | reverse complement strand
TCGTCGCCGATCTCCCAGCGCCGCGCCAGATCTTTCTTGTTGACGAGCAACACGGAGGGTGCAGGCCCGTATTTTTCCGTGATTTGTTCGCGCAGGTCATGGGCGGCGCGCGCCGTGTCGGATCGGGTGCCGTCGACGACGTAGACGATGCCGCTCGCGCCCCGCAGGTAGGCGAATTCCGTGTGGCCGAACCGGTCCGAGCCGGCGACGTCCCAGATGATCAGTTTGTGTGCAATGTCGAGATCCTCGTGCTCGATCTCCCTCGTGTCCACCTTGACACCGACGGTCGTCAGGTATTTTTCCGAAAACTGCTCGTTGACGAAGCGTTCGACGACGCTGGTCTTGCCGACGGCGAAGTCGCCGACGATACAGACCTTGCTGGTCACGGTCGTCATGCTGCGGGCGCAGGAGGGACGAGTTCGAGCAGAACCTGCGCGTTTCTTTGTTTTATCGCCACCGCGCCTGCCTCATTGTCCGCTGCATCGTCACCCGGAGACGGCGCTCGCCGCGTTTCCTGTATATCGATGCCTTTCTGCGCGAGCACGTAGGCGACGGCATTGGCGCGGGCGTTCGCGAGGCTCGCGTTGACGGCGGCACCACCGACGTTGTCGGTCGATCCGAGCACGGTAGCGCGCAACTCGTAGCCGAGTTCGCGCGCGGTCGCCGCAAATTTTTCGAGTTCGGCACCGTAGTCGTTCAACGCCTCTTCGTTTCCGGACGCCAGATTGACGCCCTCATCGAAGTAGAAATAACGCCCGTCGAGGTTGTCGAACGCCTCCAGCAGCTCGGCTCGCCCGCTCAGCGCCAACCCGGTCGCGTCGAGGCTGTCGATGCCGTCGACTGCATCGAAGTTCGCCTGCAGCCGCTGCCGCCAGGCCCCGTCGGCTTCGCCCGTAACGATCAGCGTCGAGTCCTCTATGCGGAATTGCACGGACTCGGGCCGGCCGAGTTCGCGTTCGCTGCGCCGAACGAGAATTTCGGGCGCCAGTGACTGAAACGGCTGCAGCGAAACCTTCAGATTTTCAGGCGGAATGCCGAGATTCCCGGCAATTTCGTTGACATCGGCCGCGAGCGGGTCGCGCAGTCCGCGCACCGTGATCATGCCGCCGACGCGCTCGACGGCGGCCGCGTAAATACCGGGCGTATCGGCGAGCGCGGCCGCGAGTCCGTCGGCTTTCTGCATCTCGCTCCAGCGTCCCATTGCAAAATAGACCGCGAGGCCTGCGAGCAACAGCAGCAACACGATCGCCGCGATCGGAAGCCGCCGGCTTTTTTCCGGCGATTCCTCCGCATCGACGTCCTCGTAGCGGGCTTCGAATTGCAGGCAGCGCTGCAGCTCGACCTCGACCTCGGGCACCGAGGACGTGTCGCCCTTGTACGCACGAATGGCATCGCCGTAGCGAAAATGAATGCGCTCGAGCACGGCGGTGAGGTCGCCGCGCAGACTTCGCGGCGGCACGCCGCGGATGACGCAGACGAGCAGCGCGTGCGGTCCGTGAACGGCCCACAGCGTGAACTCGCCCATGTCGGCAGACTCGAGGCGTCCGGTCCTGTCCGGCGAAAAAGACTCCTTCACGAAGTCCTGTATGGCCGTGAACATCGCCGATACGGCGTCGCTGTCCTTGATCTTGGACGCGGCATGATGCACGTGCGCCATCAGCAGGCCGTTTTCGCGGCTGATCAGGTAGGCCTGCTCCACGCGAAACAGCAGCGTCTTCAGCACGACGTACTCGCCGAACGGTATTCCTGCACGCGATGCTTCGAGCCTCCAGCGGATGCCTTTCGGGCTGATGCTGTGCTCGATCGCCTGGTTGATTTGCTCCGACAGGCTTTTCAGCGCATGCGCAATGGACTTGCGAATCGCCGGCCCCATGATCGGGTAGAGTGCGTCGCTATAGGTCTCGGGATCGTCGCGCAACGCCTGCTGCACGCATTCGCCGACCGGCGGCGTCAGCGATTCGACGAGTTCGCCGCCGTGCTTGTGGCTTCGATATATCGCTTCGGGCAGAACGTCGGCCACGTCGGTTGCGCGCACCTCGCGGCTTTCGACACGCTGTGCGATCGAATCCAGCGCCTGCTTTTCGGCGCCGAACAGCAGTTCCTTCAACTCGTCGAGATCGCTCATCGATGTTCAGTCCGGGCACTCAGTCATCGGAGCGCCTTGACGCTTTTTTCAGGCGCTCGGCAACGTCTCCGAGCACGCGGCCAAGGTCTTCGTGCGCGATCCTGGTATCCGCGAGCTTGCGCATCTCGGCCGTGAGTGATTCGCGGAGGCGCTCGTTCGCATCCTGGATTATCGCCGCGGCTTCATCGCTGCTTTCCTGCAACAGACCGCGCATCTCCCGCGTTTCGCCATCGATCTGCTCCTCGAGCTCGGCACACCAGGTTTCGACCTGGTCGGCCAACTGCTTGAAAGCCCTTGCACCTTTCTTGCCTTCGCCCTGTCGAATTTTGCGTTCCGATTTTACCTGTTCATTGAGCTTCTCGAACTCGCGCTTGCTGACGGTATCGAGCCGCTCCATCCTTTTTTCGAAGCTGGCAGACAGCTGCTCGATGTTCTTCGTCAGACGCCTTTCGAGTTCCGCAAAGCGCTTCTCGTAGTCGCGCATCTGGCCGCCGAACAGGATCTCTCGAATCTTGTCGACATTGCCGTCTATATCCCCTGCACCTACGTCGGAGGTTTTTTGATTTTGCTTTTTCGCCATGCTGTTCTCCACATTCGCGCGCCGGTCCGCTACGCGTCGATCTTTTCCATGCGATAGCCATGCTGATAAATCGCCGACAGCGTCCAGCCGTTCTTTTCGCCCAGGTCGAGTTTGCGCCGCAAGCGGCTGACGTGCGTGTCCACGGTTCGAGTCGATACCGCCGAATTCTCGATACCCCAGATCGCCTCCAGGATATGTGCGCGCGACAGGACTTTGCCCGGATTTCGAAACAGGAAGTCCGCGAGGGCGAATTCGCGGTTGGTCAGCGTTATCTCATCACCGTGCAGAGTGACGGACTGTTTCCCGGCGTCGAGCGTGTACGGCGACGCATCCGTGGTGCTGTCGGTGGATCTTCCGCCGCCGGCACGGCGCAAAACTGCCGAGATTCGCGCAATCAGCTCGGCCCGCCGGATCGGCTTGACGAGATAGTCGTCGGCCCCGGATTCCAGCCCGCGGACGACGTGTTGTTCGGTGTCTTTCGTCGTCGCAATGACGACGGGCGTGTGATCGTGCATTTCATTCCGCAGCTTTTCCAATACCTCGATGCCGCTCAGGTCGGGCAGCACCCAGTCGAGCAAATACATATCGAAGCTGTCGCGCCGTATCGTGCGCAGAAAGCTCGCGGCGTCGCCGTTGCAGTTCACGGTATACCCGGCGTCCGTAAGCCAGAGGCTGATGATGTCCGCCTGGTCCGGGTCGTCTTCAAGTATCGCTAATCGCAACTGTCCTCCAAGTTTCTAGCTGGGACAGGGCCCTGTCGTCGGGCGGGAAGTCTGACGCTCTTGTGTTTATAGTTGGCGAGCGACGGTAATTATAGCCTGTTCCGGGCGCATTCGGCCCATTGCGGGCGTTGTGGAGCAACGCACGCCCGGCCCCGCCGGTGCCGGAACGGGTCAGCGGACCCGCAGGTTTTGCAGGAATCGCTCCAGGTCGGCGATCAGGAGATCGAGTCCGCCGGCATCGCGCGCCGCCGCGGCCTTTTCGATACTTCGACCCAGGCTGGAAATTTCATCGAGGCCGTAGGCGGAGCCCGAACCGAACAGCTTATGTCCAGTCACCTCGATCTCGTCGTAATCGCCGTTACCCAGCGCGGCCCTGAGGCTGACCAGGTCGTTTTCGCGGCGGCCGAGATATCGGGCCATGAGTTGACGCGCAAAAGGATCGGCAATATCGATCGATCTATCCGTATCGCTTCCCATGATCCTCGTCGTTGTCTCCGTGCGGACGCATCAGTGGCCTCATGGCCCGATAATTTTGGCGCTATGACGGCCAACCGGCGCGGCCGTCCCGCCGTCAGTGCGAGACTTTGCCCGGCAGTTTCTGCGCCTGGGAAATCCAGTCGCGGACGACCGTGACCGAAGGCGGGCGCCGGACCAGTTTCCTGGCCTCGTTGACTTCCTGCATCTTAGCAGCCAGATTTTCCGCGTTGCGGTTCTTGAGCTCTTTTACGGTATCGACGCCGGCATTTTCCAGCAGTTCGGCGTACTGGCTTGCCACACCGTTGATGCGGAAAAGGTCCGCCATGTTCACAAACTTGAGAATGTGCGCCTCGCTCATACCGGTGCGTTCTGCCAGCGACTGCCGCGCCGGCTTGCTGGCGCCGGCCTCGAGCAGGTCGTCAGCGGTACGGATTCCCGCATTGCGAAGTGCCTCACCCAGCTTGGGACCGATACCTTCAATTTTCTCGATGTTCTTTGCCATGTCGTGCTCCGATGAATGCCAGGTCGGGATGGTCGCCACCGCAGCCCGCAGTCGCCGTCCCGAATGAAAAGACCGCCGCGACCGTGACGAACCCGGATGGCCGCGAACCAGACCCCGATTTTAAAACTGGCCGGACGGCTCACCGTCCGGCCAAGCGTGCAGCACCTCCTGAGTGCAAGGGGAAACGCGCTGCTCTATTGAAGGACGAACGTCAATTTGAGGTTGACACGATAGCTTTCTACCTTGCCTTCCTTGACGCGGACCTTCATGTCTTTAACCCAGGCGCCTTCAATCTGCTCGAGCGTCTTGTTCGCGCGTTTGAGGCCCTTTTCGATCGCGTCTTCGAAACTCTTTGGCGAACTCGCGCTGATTTCCGTTACTTTTGCGACCGTCATTGTTTGCCCCTGAATTGCTGGATTGTGGATTTCTGAATCGTGGGTTGCCGAACCGGATTCCTGCGGCCCGCATTCCCTGAGCGATATTTGTTGGGCAATGATTGTCGGGACACGCGGCCAGGCCTGCAAGAGACGCGCACCGAAATTGACAGTTGTTTACATTTGTTGTCGATGCGCCGAAAGTCATCGCGGCAGCAGGAACGCCGTCACGGATACAGGCCTCCCGTGGACCCGAGACACGGCGGCGATCGCCGTGCAGGACGCGCCCGGCGCGTTCTTTCAGCTGATCGGCTACAGCCTGATCGGCAGGTCCCTGACTCGCTTGCCGGTGATCTTGAAAACGGCGTTGCCGATCGCGGGTGCAACCGGAATCAACGGCGGCTCTCCGAGCCCGGTCGGGAATTCGTCGCTCGGCATGAAGCGTATGTCGAGTTCGGGTACGTCGGCCATCCTGAGCGGCGTATAGGTGTCGAGGTTGCGGTCTTTGACCTGGCCGTTCTCGAACGCCGTACCTTCGTGCAGCGCGAGGCTCAGCCCCCACAACGTAGCCCCCTCGGCCTGCGCCAGCGCGCCATCGGGGTGGACGACGGTACCGCAATCGATCGACTGCCAGATCTTCTTCACATTGACGGCGCGCTGGGCCTCGTCGACCGCGACGTGTGCGACGCATGCAATCCAGGTCGGCATGTTGCGCTCCTGGCCGTGACAGACCGCGACACCGAGTGCCTCGCCGCCGGGCATCGACCGCCCCCAGCCCGACCGCTCGCGGACATCGGCGAGCACCGCGGCGAGGCGCGCCGCGCCGCCCACGGAATTCGGCGCCGTGCCGGCGTTCTTGCCGCCGGCATCGAGCCGCGCGAGCCTGAAGTCGATGGGGTCTTCGCCCGCGATCGCGGCTAGTTCGTCCATGAAGGACTCGACGCCCCAGCCGATCCAGCCCGGCCCGACCGCGCGTAGCCAGCCGGGCAGAAACGTTTTTTGCGCAAGGTCGTTGTTGATCGCACGCACACGATGGTTGGGCAGCGTATACCAATGGTCCGCGCCGCTGATGGAGAAGGTATCGAACTTGCCGTTGCCGTCTACGCCGTCGGCGAGAAATCCGGGCGCCATCGCGAGCGTCGGCCAGCCGGCCGCCGCCGCATGCTCGATTCCCGTCAGCTTGCCGTCGGCGTCGAACGATGCGTCGAACCGGCAGACGGCGGGCGAGCGCACGCAGTCGAAGCGGCTGTCGTCGGCGCGCTCGAACACGAGCTTCACGGGACGGCCGAGTTCGCGCGCGGCGAGCGCCGCCGGGATCATCTGGTCGCCGTACAGCCGGCGGCCGAAGCCGCCACCGAGGTAATACTGGTGCAGTACGATCTTGTCCTCCGCGATCTC
>JBFISV010000152.1:0-6196 GCA_041608415.1 Woeseiaceae bacterium | reverse complement strand
CTGCCGTCCAACCGCGAGATTGCGAGCGCGAAACTCTACGCCACGGAGATGCTGGCGAGGGTGACCGACGAGGCGCTGCAGATATACGGCGGCATGGGCCTCATGAGCGACCTGCCGATCGAGCGATTCTGGCGCGATGCGCGCGTGGAACGCATCTGGGACGGCACGTCCGAGATCCAGCGGCACATCATCAGTCGCGAGTTACTGCGGCCCCACGAACCCTGATTCCCCGAGGCACCATGGACACGAAACCGATCACCACGCGAATCGACGGCGGTATTCTCGAAGTCGTCATCGACCGGCCCAAGGCCAATGCCATCGACTTTGCGACGAGCCGCGCGATGGGCGAGATTTTTGCCGATTTTCGCGACGATCCGGGCCTGCGCGTCGCCATCCTCGCCGCGGCCGGCGACAAGTTCTTTTCCGCGGGCTGGGACCTCAAGGCCGCGGCCGCCGGCGAGGCCGTCGACGGCGATTACGGCATCGGCGGATTCGGCGGCATCCAGGAGCTCGAGGATTTCAACAAACCCGTCATTTGCGCGGTAAACGGAATTTGTTGCGGCGGCGGCCTCGAACTCGCGCTGTGCGCCGACATCATACTGGCCGCCGATCACGCCACCTTCGCGCTGCCGGAGATACGCTCCGGCACGGTTGCCGACGCGGGGTCGATCAAGTTGCCGAAACGCATTCCCTATCACATCGCCATGGAGATGCTGCTGACGGGCCGCTGGCTCGACGCCGCCGAGGCGCACCGCTGGGGTTTCGTCAACCGGGTAATGCCCGCGGCGCGCCTCATGGACGAGAGCCGGGAACTCGCGCGGCTCATCGAATCCGGGCCGCCGCTCGTCTATGCCGCGATCAAGGAGGTCGTGCGCGAAGCCGAGAACATGAAGTTTCAGGACGCGCTGCGCGCGATCACGGGCCGCAAATTCGGCACGGTCGACCGGCTGTACTCGAGCGAGGACCAGCTCGAGGGTGCGCGGGCGTTCGCCGAGAAGCGCGACCCGGTCTGGAAAGGCAAGTAGAACGGGCGCAGACCGACCCATGAGCAAAAAGGCCGCGCTCGAGCGATTGCTGAGGCCGAAATCGGTCGCCGTCATCGGTGGCGACAGCGGTGCCGTCGTCATTCGACAGTGCCGGGCGATCGGTTTCGCCGGCGAGATCTGGGCCGTGAACCCGCACCGTGCGGACCTGGCCGGCATCCCGTGCGTTGCGAGCGTTGCACAGCTCCCGGCGGTGCCGGATGCGGCTTTCGTTGCCGCGCCGCCCGCGGCGTCGTTGGAGATCGTCCGCGAACTCGCGAATCTCGGCGCCACCGGGGCCGTGTGTTTCGCCGCGGGCTTCGCGGAGACGGGCCAAAGCGGTGCCGACCTGCAGCAGCGGCTCATCGAGGCTGCCGGCGACATGGCGATCATCGGGCCGAACTGCT
This sequence comes from Woeseiaceae bacterium, assembly GCA_041608415.1. Classification (GTDB taxonomy): domain Bacteria; phylum Pseudomonadota; class Gammaproteobacteria; order Steroidobacterales; family Woeseiaceae; genus UBA1847. The sequence continues at coordinate 4,767 of JBFISV010000152.1, read as the reverse complement.
ACGGCTTCCTCAATTACCTCGACGGCGCTGCGCTGTGGCCCGATCAGCACGGCGGCCGGCGCGTCGAGCGCGGCGTCGCGCTCGTGTCGCAGAGCGGCAACATCGCTCTCAACCTGACCATGCAGCAGCGCGGGCTCGACATCGCGTACGTCGTCTCGATCGGCAACGACAGTGTGCTTGGCCTGCACGAGTACATCGACATGCTGCTCGACGACGAACGCGTCACCGCAATCGGCCTGCACGTCGAAGGCTTGAGCGACGTCGCGGAATTTTCGCGCGCGGCGATCGCCGCTCTGTGCAAACGCGTACCGATAGTCGCGCTCAAAGCCGGCCGATCCCGGCGCGGCGCCGCGATAACGATGAGCCATACGGCTTCGATAGCGGGCTCGGATCGACTGTACTCGGCGCTGTTCGGCAGGCTCGGCATCGCGCGCTGCGACACGCTGCCGCAATATCTCGAAACCCTCAAGCTGACATCCCAGATCGGCGCGCTGCCGGACGATACCGCGGCGTCCATGAGTTGCTCTGGCGGCGACGCCGCGATCGTTGCCGACAGCGCCGAATCGCTGGGGATAAGGATGCCGGCGTTCGCCGCGCCGTCGGTCGCGAGGCTCGAAGGCCTGCTCGGCCCGAACGTCAGCGTCGGCAACCCGCTCGATTACCACCTGTATGCCTGGGGCGACTACGAAACGCTCACGCGCTGCTTTACCGAAGTGCTCGGCAACGGGTTTGCCTGCACGCTGCTCGTGCTCGATTACCCGCTCGGCGGCGAAGGCCAGGACGAGGGCTGGCGGGTCGCCGAGCGCGCGCTCACGGCCGCCGTCGCCGAAACCGGCCAGCGCGCCGTCATCGTATCGTCGCTTCCGGAGACGATGCCGGCAGCGGTCCGCGAACGCCTCAAGGAAGCCGGTATCCCCGCCATGCAGGGCATCGAGGACTGCCTGTACGCGCTGCGGGCGGCTGCGCTGATCGGTGCGGCGCAGCGCGACGCGGCCGGAATACGCCCCGTCATGGCACCCTCGGGGCTCGTCGGCGAGGCGCAGACGCTGGACGAATGGGCGGCCAAAAAGGAACTCCAAAAGTTCGGCGTCACCGTCCCGGAAGGTCGCGTCTGCACGGCGGACGACACCGCAAGCGTTGCGGAGCGGATCGGATTCCCGGTCGCCCTGAAGGGCCTGTCGCGCGCCGTGGCGCACAAGACCGAGGCGGGCCTCGTCGCTCTCGGCCTCGCAGACGGCGCGGCTGTCCGCGCGGCAACCCGGCGCATGACCGGGTCGGCGAGCGAATTTCTCGTGGAAAAGATGGCGGGACCGGCCGTGTGCGAACTCATCGTCGGCGTGCACCGCGACGCGACGTTCGGACTCGCGCTGCTGCTCGGCGCGGGCGGGACGCTCGTCGAGCTGCTCGACGACACGGTATCGCTGCTGCTGCCAGTCAGCCGGGCCGACATTCGCCGCGCGCTCGAGAGCCGCAAGACGGGTAAACTCATCGCAGGCTATCGCGGCAGGCCGGGCGGCGATGTCGAGGCGATCCTCGACGCGGTGCAGGGCGTTGCCCGGTACGCGGTCGCAAACGCACATTTGCTGGTCGAACTCGACGTGAATCCGCTCGTCGTGACGACGGACGGTGCGATCGCGGCCGACGCGTTGATCCGCAGGGTTCGTGAAGCGCCCGATGCATGAGGGTTGCGGTAGACCGTTGCCGCTGACGATTGTGGATATGTATTGCGACAGACGAGAGACACGATGACAGGTACACGCCCATGTCACTGAAGACCATGCCGGGCAAATACGGCCCGCAGACGACGCTGCCCGTGCAACAAAGCTATATCGACGGCAGCTACCGCGGGAATGCCGGCGGCGCCACGTTCGAGACGCGCTACCCGGGCGACGACCATGTCATCTGCGAGGTCGAAGCCGCGGGTCGCGCCGAGGTCGACCGGGCCGTGGCGGCCGCGCGTGCCGCGTTCGAGTCCTGGTCGCGCACGCCGGCGGCGAGGCGCGGCGACATCCTGCGGCGGGCGGCGTCGATTCTGCGCGAACGCAACGCGGAGCTCGCCGAACTCGAAACGCTGGACACGGGAAAGCCGATTGCCGAGACCGTCGCGGTCGACATCGCGACGGGCGCCGACGTGATCGAGTACTTTGCCGGCGTCGCGCAGTCGATCCACGGCCAGCACGTCGACCTGCCGCCCGATGCGTTTGCGATGATCCGGCGCGAGCCGCTAGGCGTGTGCGCGGGCATCGGTGCCTGGAACTACCCGATACAGATCGCGATGTGGAAGTCGGGCCCGGCGCTGGCCTGCGGCAATACGATGGTGTTCAAGCCCGCGGAGCAGACGCCGCTCTCGGCGCTCAGGCTCGCGGAAATCTACACGGAGGCGGGCCTGCCGGACGGCGCATTCAACGTCGTGCAGGGCGCGGCGGAGCCGGGCTATGCGCTCGTCCGCCACCCCGACGTGGCCAAGGTGACGCTCACGGGTTCGGTCGCGACGGGCAGGATCGTGATGGCCGAGGCCGCGCGGGACCTGAAAAAAGTCACGCTGGAGCTCGGCGGCAAGTCGCCGATCGTCGTCTTCGACGATGCCGACCTCGACAACGCGCTCAACGCGGCGCTCACCGGAAATTTCTATTCGACGGGCCAGGTATGTTCGAACGGCACGCGAGTCTTCGTGCACGCGTCCGTGCATGACGACTTCGTGCGCCGCCTCGGCGAGCGCGCGACAAAGATTCGCGTCGGCGACCCGTTCGATCCCGAGACGCAAATGGGGCCGCTCGTCTCGCGCGAGCACTACGAGAAAGTGCTGCACTACATGTCGCTGGCGAAGAAGAGCGGCGCATCGCATGTTTGCGGCGGCGATGCGATCACCGACGGTGCACTTGCCCGGGGCCATTTTGTTACGCCCGCCATTTTCGCGGACTGCGACGACAGTATGGAATTCGTACAGGACGAGGTATTCGGGCCGCTGATGTCAGTGCTGCGCTTCGAAAGCGAAGAAGAGGCCGTCAAGCGCGCCAACGCGACGCCGTTCGGACTGTCGGGGGCGGTCTTCAGCCGCGATTTCAGCCGCGCACACCGCGTTGCGAACGCCATGCAGGCGGGCATCGTCTGGATCAACGACTACAACGTGACGCCGGCCGAAGTGCCGTTCGGCGGGTACAAGCAGTCCGGCGCCGGCCGCGAGAACGGATTGCAGGCGATCGAGCACTACACGCAGGTCAAGACGATCTATGCCAACCTCGGCGACGTCGAGCCCGTCTATTGAAGCATTCCCGCAACAGGCGGCTCAGTCCGCGGTTGCGCCGCCGTCGACCGGCAAAGCGACACCCGTGATGAAGCCGGCCTCGTCCGAGGCGAGGAAGCACGCGGCTCGGGCGACGTCCTCGGCGCTCGCGATGCGGCGCATCGGATTGGCGGCTGCCGACTCGCGGCTGCCGGTTTCGAGGTCGAGACCGCGCGCGGCGAAATCACGGTGCATCATCGGCGTGTCCGTGTCGGTCGGGCAGAGCGCATTGATGCGGATATTGTCCCGCGCGTGATCGAGCGCCATCGCTTTCGTGAGTAATACGACGGCGCCCTTGCTGGCGCAGTAGGCGGCGGCCTGCCGGCCGCCGACGAGGCCCCAGTCGGACGCGATGTTGACGATGCTGCCGCTGCCGGCCGGCTGCATGAAACGCAACGCGGCTCGCGACATGTAAAAAAGACCGCTGACATTCGTGTCGAGGGTTTCGCGCCACATGTCATCCGAGGTTTCGAGCGCGGTCGCGGTATGCCAGACGCCGGCACTGTTGACGAGCACGTCGATGCCGCCAAAACGGTCGGCGGTCGCGGCGGCGACGTCGTCGCAAAACGATGCATCGCGGATATCGCCGGCAACGAAATCCGCGCTGCCGTTGGCGCACCGGATTTCGTCGACGATTGCCGCCCCGCGCGCCGCGTCGCGGCCCGTGAGCATTACGGCCGCCGAACGCGCCGCGAACAGGCGCGCGCAGGCCGCGCCGATGCCTGACGTGGCGCCCGTGACGACGATTGTTTTTGCGACGAAATCCTCAGGCATGTCGATCCTCGAGTAAACAGACGGCGGGCCGTGGCCGTCAGTGAATGCGTACGCCCTGGCGCACGAGTTCGCGCTGCACGAGCGCGATGTCCACCGCTGCGGGCGTGACGCCGTTCGCGAGCGAGACGGCGGCCGCGACGCCCGCGCCCTGGCCGCTCACCGTGCAGCACATCATGTTGCGCACCGCCGCATGCGAATCGCGGTCTCCGCCGATGCTGCGGCCCGCCACGAGCAGGTTCGCAATCCCTTTCGGCAGCATCGCCCGGTACGGCACCTGGAAGTAGCGCCCCGTCGTCGGCAGGATGAGGATTCCGTAGCCGTCGATGAACTCCGGAAAAATACCGATCGTATCCGCAAAGCGGCCCTGCTCGCGCACGTCCGCGGCGCGCATGTTGTAGTGCGCATCGATCTTGCGCGTATCCCGGATGCCGATCGTCATGCCGAAGTTGCGCAGCTTGGCGTGTTCACAGCCCGGCGTAAATCGCCTGAGCGCCGCGATCGCGAGCATCGCCTGGCGCCGCCCCTCGATTTCATTGGCGGTCAGGTCGTCAGCATCGGTGCCGTCGCAGCCGGCGAGGTGCACGAGATTCAGATACGTGAGGTCACCCTGCTCGGAGATCGCGCCCCAGGTGCCGCAGATCGTGCTGAGGGTCGCAGGGATCATGCCGGCCTCGATCGCGCGCGCAAACGGCTTGCGCAGAAACGGCGAG
>JBFISV010000151.1:0-6233 GCA_041608415.1 Woeseiaceae bacterium | reverse complement strand
GTCGGCGGCATCCCCGTTGCGGCGATAAAGTCCTGAATCATTTCGAGAATTTGCGTTTGTCTGGGGGTCAGTTGGCGCATTTCAGCAGTCCTGTATGAATTCACAGTAGCTGCGATTATATACAGTACCTTGAGGAGTGCAAGTCAAAAGCCTGGACAGGCCCTCACAGCACCCGGCCTGCCCGTTCATCGCCATGGCTCGCCCGCGCGGGCTCGAAGCTGAGCACGCACGCGTCCGGCAAGCGTGTCAGGCAAAGCGATTACGGTGAGCGATCAGGCAATGAGTGCGACGTCGTCACGCGCGACGCCCGGTTTGCTCCGTAGCCGGGAGCGGCATCGCCCGCCGCAGGAAAGACACGGACACAATAAAACCCGACTTTCATTGCAGCAGGGCAGTATTTGCGAAATAATCCGCCTGCTATTTTTCCCCAACACAGGAATATTGGAAAATGAATAAAACCGTACTGAAAGCGAGCGCCATCCTGCTCACCCTTGGACTCGCCACGGGTTGCGCCACGACAGGTCTCGACGACGTCAAGGCCAGCGCTGACCGAGCCGCCGCGGACGCTGCCGCTGCCGCTTCAGCCGCCGAAGCCGCTCGCGCTGCCGCCGATCGTGCCGCGGCAGCCGCTGCCAGCGCGCAGAGCACGGCGGATCGTGCCATGTCGGCTGCCGGCGGAGCGCAATCGTGCTGCGATGCCAACAAAGCGGCGATGGAACGCATGTTCCAGAAGTCGATGTCGAAGTAGCGTAAGACTGCGAGAATCTATTCGAACGCCGCGCTCGTCGCGGCGTTTTTTATTCCTTCACCCACCGTGACGGGCATGCCGTCCGCGCGTTCGACGACCTCCTCGACGAGCAGCCAGTCGAGCTGGCCCGGGCGCTCGCCGGTCGCCACCACAAACTGTTCGGTAACGTAGGTGAGCGGATCTTTTTGCACGTCGTGAGCGTCGACCGGCTCGACCTCGATAGCATCGGCCGCGGCCGCAACCTCATCGTCGGTGCCCGTGCCGGCATCGACGTCGCTCTGCGGTGTTTCGCCCGTCGCCGCGGCGTCGCGTTGACGCTGCGGCTCATCGCTCGTCTTGCGGGGACTGGATTCGAGGACCGGGTGTACCTCCATGACGAGTTCGTCGCCCTGCCAGCCGATTTTCACGGGTGCGTTGATGATGTGCACCGGCGTATTCAATGCGACCAGTGCAAACAGGGCCTCGATATCCTCGGGAAACATGCGCAGACAACCGTGCGTAACCCGCATACCGACCCCGGCCGGACGATTGGTGCCGTGAATGAGGTAACCCGGCAGGTCGAGTCGCATCGCATGTTTGCCGAGCGGATTGTCCGGCCCGGGCGGCACGACGGTTCCCAGAGTCCTGCCGTCGGCGGCGTGCTCGTCGCGAACCGACTGCGGCGGATACCAGGCGGGATTCACGACTTTCGAAATGACTCTCGTCAACCCGAGCGGCGTTTCCCAATCCATGCGTCCGATGCTGATCGGATAGGTCATCACCACGGCCGGCTCATCGCCGGCCGCCGGCGGGAAGTAGTACAGGCGATACTCGGCGAGATTCAGCACGATGCCCTCGCGCGGCCCGGGCGGCAATACGTAGCGGGTCGGCAAGAGGATCTCGGTGCCCTCGCCCGGCAGCCAGACGTCGACGGCCGGATTCGCATTGACGATATCCTCGTACCCGAGGCCGTTCTGCCGCGCGATATCGATCAGCGTGTCCTCGAAACTCGCCGTTACGGTGCGTACCTCGCCGACGATGTCCGTGCCATCGGCCGGTATCTCGTACGTCGCCGCCTGCGGCGCGCTCATGGCCAATAGCCACAGGAGGGTGACGGGTAACCTGAGCGACTTCATACGCGCTTACTGCCCGACTTCCTCGCCATCGATGACTTCGATCTCGGTTTCGGCCGCCGTGAGCCACTCCTGTATCGCGGGACTCTCGAGCACCCTTTCCGCATAGACGTAGGCCGATTCCGGCAGGTTGATGCCGTAGGTCCGGAAGCGCATTACGACCGGTGCGTACATCGCGTCGGCGATGCTGAAATCGCCGAATAGCCATGCTCCGCCGTAACGCTTGTGGCAGCCCGACCAAATGGCGAAGATGCGATCGATATCCGCGGTGAGCGCGTCGCTCAACCGGACCTTGCGGCCCATGGCGCGGCAGTTCATCGGCATCGCTGTGCGCAGCGCGACGAAGCCGGAATGCATCTCCGCGCTGATGCTGCGCGCATGCGCACGCGCGTCGGCGTCGGCAGGCCATAGTTGCTTGTCGGGCCACCGTTCGGCGACCGTCTCGCTGATCGCCATCGTATCCCACACGGTGGTGCCGTCGAGGATGAGAATCGGAACTCGACCGGCGGCCGAGTATTCCGCGATGCTCCTTGTCGTGTCCTCCTGATCGAGCGCGATGCGGTGTTCCGCGAACTCGATGCCCGCTTCGCGCAACAGGAACCACGCCCGCAGCGACCAGGAGGAGTAGTTCTTGTTGCCGATTATGAGTTTCGGGGTCATTGGCGTGCGCCTGTCATCGGGTTGTCATGGTAATCCATTCGGCCTGCCGATTGCGTCAGTAGCGCATCAACACCGAGCCCCATGTGAAGCCGCCGCCGAAGGCTTCCATGAGCACGAGCTGGCCGCGCTTGACGCGACCGTCGCGCACGCCGACGTCGAGCGCCATCGGCACCGACGCGGCCGAGGTATTGCCGTGATCCTGCACCGTCAGGATGACTTTCTCCATCGGCAAATTCAGGCGTTTGGCCGTTGCCTGGATAATGCGAATATTGGCCTGGTGGGGAATCAGCCAGTCGAGCTCCTCCTGCGCCACACCGGCTGCTTCGAGCGCCTGCGTCGCGACGTTGCCGAGCGTGTTGACCGCGACTTTGAAGACCTCCCTGCCGGCCATCATGATCGACGCCTCGTCGGTGCCGGCTTTTGCGAGTTGATTCGAGGCGCCGACCGGGTAATACAGCAGGTCCCGGTACTGGCCATCGGCGCCGAGATGGCAGGTCATGATGCCGGGTTCTTCGGCCGGTTCCAGGATGACGGCGCCGGCGCCGTCACCGAACAGAACGCAGGTATTGCGGTCGCTCCAGTCGACGAGTTTGGTGATGCACTCCGCGCCGATGACCAGCGCGCGCCTGGCCTCACCGGCCTTGATGAATTTATCCGCCGTCGATAGAGCGTAAATGAATCCTGTGCACGCGGCCTCGAGGCCGATGGCCGGACAGGCCGGGATGCCGAGCCGATGTTGAACCAGCGTCGCGACATTCGGAAAAATCAGGTCCGGGGTCGTCGTGCCAATGATCACGAAGTCGATGTCGGCCGGCCCGATTCCGGCGCTCGCCATCGCCGTTTTCGCCGCCTCGACGCACATGTCGGACGTCGTCTGGTCGGGGGCGACGACATGGCGACGCTCGACCCCGGTGCGCGTGCGTATCCACTCGTCCGTCGTATCGACCATTTTTTCGAGATCGAAATTGGTCAGGATTTTTTCGGGCAGGTAACGGCCCGTCCCGGCGATCCTCGAATAGGTCATGCGGCTTCCCGTTGCAGCAGGCTGCCGATCTGCTGCGGCACGTTCTTGCGTACCTCGACGATGGCCGTATCGATCGCGTGTTGAAAGGCATACGCGTCGGCACCACCGTGGCTCTTGATAACGATACCATTCAGGCCGACCAGTGTCGCGCCGTTGTACTTGCGCGAGTCCATTTCAAGTGCCAGACGCGACAAAACCGGCCGCGCCAGCACTGCCTGCAGCTTCGCGAACCAGTTCCGGGTGAACGCGAGCCGCATGTGATGTTTCAGCAGGCCCACGATGCCCTCCATCGCCTTCAAGGCAACGTTACCGGAAAAGCCGTCGGTCACCACGACGTCGGCTTTGCCCGAAAACAGATCGTTACCCTCGATGAAGCCGACGTAATTCAGGCTGCTGGCGCTCAGGAGCGCCGCCGCGTCCCTGACCGTTTCGTTGCCCTTGGTGTCTTCGGCGCCGATATTCAGCAAGGCGATTCGCGGCGCGGCCAGCCCGACGATGTCGGAGCTGACGATGGAGCCCATAACGGCGAACTGGAACAGCTGCTCGGACGTGCAACTCGCGTTCGCGCCGAGATCGAGCATGTGCAGCGAACCGCCGATGGACGGCAACTCGGCGATAATCGCCGGCCGGTCGATGCCCGGCAGCATTTTTAGCACGAATTTCGCGATGGCCATCAGCGCGCCGGTATTGCCGGCGCTGACGCACGCCTGTGCGCCGCCGGATTTGACAAGATCGATCGCAATACGCATCGAGGAGTCTTTCTTGCGGCGAATGGCGTCGGCGGGTGCATCCGTCATCGCGACGACGTCCGACGCGTGGACGATGTCGACACGTTCATCGTCACCGATGATGCGCGTCACGAGGCGCTCGAGTTCGTCGCGATCGCCGACCAGCCGCAGTTTGAGGTTGGCGTATTTCTTGAGGGACGAATCGGCCGCCCGCACGACGACCTCGGCGCCGCGATCGCCGCTCATTGCATCGAGTGAAATGATCGTAGTGTTTCCCATGGCAACCGTCTGTCGCGGGCAGGTCCGGCGCCGCCCGGCCTGTCAGGGAAAGATTTATTCTTCGTCGTCGATCTGCGGATCCGTAATGACCTGCTTGCCGCGGTAAAAACCGTCCGGCGATACGCGGTGGCGCATGTGCGTTTCACCGCTGGTCGGGTCGACCGACAGCGCCGGGTTTTTCAACTTGTCGTGCGAACGCCGCATGCCACGCGTAGATGGGGTCCTGCGACTTTTCTGAACGGCCATAATTTTCTCCAATCGCGATAGCGGCGATCCGCCATCAACTGTCATTCTGTTGCTCGTCGATCTGCGCCCGCAGGCTTGCGAACGGCGTGACCAACTCTGCACTCTCTCTGTCCGGCGCGATGTCGATGCAATCGGCCGGCTCCTGATGCTTCGCCGATAGCGGCATCGCCATTATCAGCGCCTCGTCGACGATCTCGATGGGCCGCAGCCATGCGTCGTCGAGTTCCCACAATTCATAATTCCCGTGCGCCCCGGGCGCCTCGCCCGGTACCGACAGCTGCAGGCAGAGATCCGACTCGAGCGGCCATTCGAACGCGGTCAGGCAGCGCTGGCATACGGCCGCTATCCGCGCCTCGAGCCGGCCCTCGAGTATCAGTCTTTGCCCCGGGCCCTCGGCCAGACCGAAGCTCAGCTTGCCAACAACCCGTGACGCGCGCCAGTCTCGCGGCCGCGCATCGGCATCGAGCGCCGCAAGATCCGCTGCTATCGCTGCGGACAGCCCGGCAAAACCTCCAATTTCTTCAAAGATTTCAAGAATTTGGCCCTTTTCGGCCAAATCCCTGGCCAAATGCCGATCTCGCAGCGGATCGCCCATGGCGCGCGCATGATAAGGACCTCCGCGGCGCCTGTCAAAGCGCCGCCGGCGCGGTCGGGGCAATCGCCGCAACGCGCCCGGCCGGAACCGGTTAAACTCGGAGTCACACAGCTCAAGCTACTGATTTATTTATGCAAAACCCATCCGCGCCCGAAATATTCCTGGCCTCGTCGTCGCCCTACCGGCGCGGGCTCCTGGATCGCCTGCTCGACGAATTCGAGGCGGTATCCCCCGACGTCGACGAAAGCAACGAGGAAGACCTCGAGCCCTCGAAGCTGGTCACGCAGCTCGCCCGCCGCAAGGCGGAAGCCGTGTCGGCCAACATTCACCGCTCGCTGATCATCGGTGCGGACCAGCTTGCCGTACTCGGCGACTCGGTGCTCGGCAAACCCGGCAGCCATGCGAAAGCGGTCGAGCAGCTCATGGCAGCGTCGGGCAAGACCGTGACTTTCCTGACCGCGGTCTGCGTCCTCGACCCCCTCACACGCACGCGCAGCGAGCATACGGATACGACCAGCGTGCGCTTTCGCGACTTCGACCGCCGCCTCGCGGAAAGCTACCTGCGCCTCGACGAGCCCTACGACTGTGCGGGCAGCTTCAAAATTGAAGGTGCGGGCTTCGTGCTGTTCGAGTCGGTCACGACGGAAGATCCGACGGCGCTGATCGGCCTGCCGATGATCTGGCTGTCCGGCCAGCTGCTGAAGCTCGGCTACCTCCTGCCCTGACTCCCGCCGCCTGTGCCCGAAGCAGGCCGGCCCGCTAAGGCGACGGCAATCGTTTGAGAAACGCGTCCAGGTCGTCGGCCAGCGGCGAGGTGAAGTGCAGCTCGTTGCCGCTGTCG
>JBFISV010000150.1:0-6265 GCA_041608415.1 Woeseiaceae bacterium | reverse complement strand
GCGCCTTTGCCCGGCAAACGACAAGCGAGAATGAGATGAAAGAAAAACCCGCACTCGGTTTTTGGCAGATCTGGAACATGTGTTTCGGCTTTTTGGGCATACAGATGGGGTTCGCGCTGCAGAACGCGAACGTCAGCCGGATCTTCCAGACGCTGGGCGCGGAAATCGACGCGATTCCGATTCTCTGGGTCGCGGCGCCGCTCACGGGCCTCGTCGTGCAGCCGATCATCGGCTACATGAGCGACCGCACCTGGAACCGGCTCGGGCGCCGCCGGCCGTATTTCCTCGTGGGCGCCATTCTCGCGTCGCTCGCGCTGTTCGTCATGCCCAACTCGCCCGCGCTCTGGATCGCGGCCGGGATGCTCTGGATCATGGACGCGAGCATCAACGTTTCGATGGAGCCGTTCCGGGCATTCGTCGGCGACATGCTCCCCGAGAAGCAGCGCACGGCGGGATTCGCGACGCAGACGTTTTTCATCGGCGTCGGCGCGGTCGTCGCCTCGGCGTTGCCGTGGATGATGAGCAACTGGTTCGACATTGCGAACACGGCGCCGCCCGGGCAGATCCCGGAATCGGTGAAGCTGTCGTTCTACATCGGCGGCGCCGCGTTTTTCGTCGCGGTGTCGTGGACGGTGATCCGAACCCGCGAGTATTCGCCCGAGCAGCTGGCCGAATTCGATGCGGCGCGCCCGCCCGAGCACGTCGTGCAGGAGGCGAGCCTGCGCCCGGCCGCGAAATACCGCGCCGGCGGTATCGTCTGGGCCGTCATCGGCGCCGCGCTCTGGGCCTGGGTGGCGGCGGCGGACCTCGACAAGCAGCTATACGTACTTGCCGGCGGTGCGCTGTCTTTCGGCGCCTTCCAGATCCTCGCCGCGGCGCTGCAGGTGCGGGAGCGGACCTCGAACGGTTTTTACGAAATCATGCACGACCTGTTCCACATGCCCAAAGTCATGCGGCAGCTCGCCGTCGTGCAGTTTTTTTCTTGGTTTGCGCTGTTCGCGATGTGGATCTACGGCACGGCTGCCGTCACGAGCCACCATTTCGGCGCGACCGACGTGACGTCGGCCGCCTATAACGACGGCGCCGACTGGAACGGCCTGTTGTTCGCGGCGTATAACGGTTTTGCGGCGCTCGCGGCGATCGCGATTCCCTCCGTCGCGAACCGGCTGGGCTGCCGCCTGAGCCACCTCGTCAACATGTCGCTCGGCGGCGTCGGGCTCATCAGTTTTTATTTCATCAGCGACCCGACGCTGCTCCTGATTCCCATGATCGGTATCGGTGTCGCCTGGGCATCGATACTGTCGCTGCCGTATGCATTGCTGTCGAGCAACCTGCCGTCGCACAAAATGGGCGTCTACATGGGCATCTTCAATTTCTTCATCGTAATTCCGCAGCTCGTTGCCGCCAGTCTGCTGGGACTGATCCTGCGCGAGTTTTTCGATCTCCGGAGCATTTTCGGGCTCGTCATCGGCGGCGTGCTGATGATCGTTGCGGGCGCCGCGACGCTGCTCGTCGACAGGGAGGCGGAGCCGCAATGACATTTCGCATTTACGGGCGCCTGCTGCCCGCGGCGCTCCTGGTCGCGGCCTGTGCCACGACGCGTGTGCCACCCGCGGAACCGCCGCCAGAGAGCATACTGCCCCAAACGCCGCCCGAGTATTACGGCACGCTCGAGCCGTTCGCCGCCGATGCCGTGTACTTCGTCGTCACCGACCGGTTTGTCGACGGCGATCCCGGTAACAACCATGTCGAACAAGGCGGCGCCGAACTCGGCACGTTCGACCGGCCGATACGGCTGGCCGGCCGCGGGCCGGCGAATATCGGCTACCTGGGCGGCGATTTCCAGGGCATCCTGGACAATGCGTCGTACATCGCGGACATGGGCTTTTCCGCACTGTGGATAACGCCCATCGTCGACAATCCCGACGAGGCGTTCACGGGCAGCACTCCACCCGGCGAAGGGATGTTTGCCGACAGGGGCAAGACCGGCTATCACGGTTACTGGGGCGTCAATTTTTTCGAGGTCGACGAACACCTCGAATCGCCGACGCTCGGGTTTGCCGGCCTGGCACGCGCGCTGTACGACGACTACGGGATCAAGCTCGTTCTCGACATCGTCTGCAATCACGGCTCCCCGGCCTACACGATGCCCGAGGACCAGCCGAAATTCGGCGAGCTGTACGACGCGAATGGTACGCTCGTCGCGGATCACGAGAATCTGCACCCGTCGGCGCTCGATCCGCACAACCCGCTGCACGCGTTTTACAACCGCGAACCGGATCTCGCGCAGCTGTCCGATCTCAACGATGAGAATCCTGACGTGTTCGAGTACCTGACGGCGGCGTACCTGCATTGGATCGAGCAGGGCGCCCGGGCGTTTCGCATCGATACGATCAAACACATGCCCGACTCCTTCTGGAAGTCGTTCAGCGACGCAATCCGCGACCGGCACCCGGACTTCTTCATGTTCGCCGAAAGTTGGTCCTACGATGCGGCCGAGATCGCGCGCCACACGCGGCCGGAGAACGGCGGCATCAGCGTCCTGGATTTTCCGGGCCAACTGGCGATGAACGAGGTATTCGCCGATGGCGCCCCGTATTCGCGATTGCTCGAGTACCTGCATCTCGACGACCGCGTCTATGCGAATCCGTACGAGTTGATGACCTTCTACGACAATCACGACATGGCGCGCATGAATGCGGATGACGACGGTTTCATCGATGCGAACAACTGGGTATTCACGAGCCGCGGCATCCCCGTGATCTACTACGGCTCGGAGATCGGCTTCGAGGCCGGGGCGCGCGAGCACGCGGGCAATCGCAATTATTTCGGCCAGCAGAACGTCGAGCGTGCGAGGAATCACGGCATTCGCGCCGCGCTGTCATCCGTAGCCGAGCTGCGCCGACGCCTGCCCGCGCTGCAGCGCGGACTGCAGGTCAACCTCGAATTCGGCGACGATACGGCCGCCTTCTACCGCGTCCTGCGGCACGGCGGCGCCGAGCAGACGGCGCTCGTCCTGCTCAACAAGTCGGACGACGCCGTTCGCATTCCCGTCGGCGACTGGGCAGGACCGGATGGCAGCGTCGTTTGGCGCGACGCGGCCAGGCGCGCGCCCGTGGCGTTTACCGGCGAGCCCCGGTCGGTCAGCGTCGATGCGCACGGCGTACGTGTCCTCGTCGCCGAGTGGGTGCCGCAGGATCGCGACATCGTGCAGCGGCTCGTGCGCCTGCAGGCCGCCGTCACGGCCGACTGACGTCGGGACCCGTTTTAGCGACGACACGCGAGCAATGCCGGGCGAGCGCGACACTGCTCGCCGGATTTCGGCGAATTACGTCAGGCGACGCGACCGCCGCAGGAATCCCGCACGACCAGTGCCGGCTCCATGAGCTGTGACTCGACCGGTATGCCCTCGATGAGCCCGACGATACTGCGCACGAGGCCCTCACCGGCCAGCTCGGTATTCTGCTGCACCGTGGTCAATGCCGGCGTTACGTGGGCGGCGAGCGGCATGTCGTCGAAACCCACGACGCTGACGTCCTCGGGCACGCGTCGCCCGGCGTCCTGCAGTGCGCGCATGGCGCCGATCGCGAGCAAGTCGGTCACGGCGAATATCGCATCGATGGAGGCATCGCCGGCGACGAGCGCCTGCGCGGCGCGATAGCCGAGACGCTCGGAGTTGTCGGCCTGGATCACGAGCCGCGGATCGGCTTGCAGGCCGGCTTGTCGCAGCGCACGTTCGTAACCCGCATGGCGCGCGGCCAGTTCGGGGCTGCGGCGAGTCGTGTTGCCGACGAACGCGATGCGCCGCCGGCCGAGCTTCAACAGGTGGTCCGCGGCCTGGTAGCCGCCGAACTCGTTGTCGCAGCCGAACGAATGCCCGGGCTGGTCGCGGACGATGGGTCCCCAGATGATGAAGCGCGTATTCGCGTCGGCCAGCGCCCTGAGCTTGGGACGATAGTCGAGGTAGTTGCCGTAGCCGAGCAGGATCAACCCATCGGCACGGTGGCTCGCCTGGTACTCGACGTGCCAGTCGTCCGACAGTTGCTGCAGAGATACGAGCACGTCATAGCCGCGGGTCGCCGCAGACCGGGTAATGCTGCCGAGCATCGACAGGAAGAACGGGTTGATCTGCGCCGACACACCTTCGGTCTCGTCGAACAGCAACAAGGCAAGCGTGTTGCTCTGATGTGTACGCAGGCCCGCGGCGTTGCGATTGACGAAATAATTGAGTTCGCGGGCGATGCGGTGGATGCGCGCGCGCGTCTCCTCGCGAACGAGCGGGCTGTTGCGCAGCGCGCGCGAGACCGTCGCCTGCGATACGCCGGCGAGATCGGCAATATCGCGAGATGTCGGATTGCCGGGCTTCATGACGTGAATAGTAGAACAGATGCCCCGTGCCTGGCGAAAGCGGGCATCATCGGCCGAAAATCAGAGAGTTGGGCCGGGCATTCGCAAGCGAATGCGGCGCCGGACCGGAAAACGCCTAAAACCCGCCGGAAATCGCGGCCTTGCTGGCCTTGAGTCTTTCCGTCGCGGCCTCGCCGAGCGACAGGGCCAGCGAGACGTGCAGCGCGTCGAGTATCGCGAGGTGCGCGAGACGCGAGCTCATCGGCGTGTAAAGACCCGTGTCTTCCCGCGAGTCGGAGCCCAGAACGATATTCGCCGTCGCGGCCAGCGCGGACAGCGGGTCGGTCAGCGCAATGACGCACGCGCCACGCTCGGCGGCTAGCCGGGCCGCCGCAACGGTGTCCCCGGCCGCGCCCAGCGCGGAAACGAACAGCAGGGTGTCGTCGCGAGCGGCGATCGCGGCGAATTGCAGAATGTTCGGGCTGCTGGTCATGGCCGAGCAGGGAATTCCGAGGCGGAAAAATTTGTGGCACGCGTCCTCCGCGACGATCCCCGAGGCGCCGAGACCCGCGAACACGAGCTGCCGCGATTTCAGGAGCTTAAGAACCGCCGTCTCGAGCGGCATCGTCGCGAGCTGTTCGCGCGCATCGACCAGTGCCTGGATGGACGCGTCGAGTACCTTGGCGACGGCATCGGGAATTTTGTCGTCGGCGCCGACGTCGCGATGCACGTAACTGACCGGCCGGCTCAGCGTCTCGGCGAGGCGCCGCGAAAACTCGCGGAAACCGTCGAGGCCTACGTGCCGGCAGAACCGAATGACGGTCGGCTCGCTGACGCCGCAGGCGCGCGCGACCTCGGCCAGCGTGGCGTCGGCGGCCTGCCGCGGATGCGTGAGCACCCAGCGCGCGACGTCCTTCTCGGCGTTCGTGAGCTTGGGCAGGTGTCGCTCGATACGGGTCAGCATGTAGTAAAACTACAATAATATTGGCGTAATTGGCAACAAAAGGCGTGCATTCTGGACATACTGTAGTAAAATTACAGAATATTTTTGAGAGTACAGCATGGCCAAACTGATTCCCGTCGAGGTCTTCGACCTCGTCATTTTCGGCGGCACGGGCGATCTGGCGATGCGCAAGCTGCTGCCGGCCCTGTATCACCGCGATCGCGATGGCCAGGTTACCGGCGACAGCCGCATCATCGCCGCCAGCCGCGGCACGCTCGCGCGCGACGAGTACCTGGCGCTCGTCGAGGCGTCGCTCCGTGACAATCTCGCGGAAGGGGAATTCGACGAGCGCCACTGGCAGACCTTTCGCGAGCGGGTCCATTACGTACAGGCCGACGCCCACGAGCACGATCGCTGGAACGCCCTCGTCGAGATTCTCGGTGAGCACCCGCAGCGCGCGCGCGTCGCCTACCTCGCGACCGCGCCCGGCCTGTTCGGCGCGTTCGCGCTCGGCCTGCGCCACAACGGGCTCGTCAACGAGAACAGCCGCATCGTGCTCGAAAAGCCCGTCGGTCGCGACCTCGCATCGGCGCGCGAGATCAACGACGCCGTGGGACACTGTTTCGCGGAGAACCGCATATTCCGCATCGATCACTACCTCGGCAAGGAGACCGTGCAGAACCTGCTCGCGCTAAGGTTCGGCAATTCCCTGTTCGAACCGCTGTGGCGCCGCGGCTCCGTCGACCACGTGCAGATAACCGTGGCGGAAGACCTCGGCGTGGGCGGTCGCGTGGAGTTTTACGATCGTATCGGCACCTTGCGAGACATGGTGCAGAATCACCTGTTGCAACTCGTGTGCCTGTTCGCGATGGAGCCGCCGGCCAGCCTCGACCACGACGCCGTGCGCGACGAAAAGATCAAGGTCCTGCGTGCGCTGCGTCCGATTACCGTCGACAACGTCAAGGCCAATACCGT
>JBFISV010000149.1:0-6318 GCA_041608415.1 Woeseiaceae bacterium | reverse complement strand
GGGTTGTAGACCTTGGTCGCGAGCACGATGGCATCGCGGCGCCCGCCACCCTGCGCGAGCCAGCGGCCGATGATCTCCTCGGTGTACCCGTGCTCTTCGGTCCAGCCATACACGTCGGCGGTATCGAAGAAATTGATGCCGAGTTCCAGCGCGCGATCCATGATGCGGAACGACTCCTCCTCGGAGGTATGCCAGCCGAAGTTCATCGTGCCGAGACACAGATTGCTGACCAGCACGCCGTGACTTCCGAGCCGCTTGTGTTCAACAGCCATGCAGCGTTTCTCCTTGTTCCGGCTTACGTTGCGGCACAGGGCTCAGGCGGCCGATAGCCTGAACTCGCGCCGCGCGAGCGCCTTCGCCGTGGCGATGCTCAGCCAATCAGCCCCTGCTTTTTCGCGGCGTTCGCAAACCACAACAGGTAGATCGCGACGACGATAATGGTGATCGGCAATGCCGCGGCGGTCGCGCCCTGCACCGCGAGCATGTCGCTCATGAAAAACGCGTGCCCCATTTGCACGAGTATCGCGACCAGCGAGACGGCGAACAACGGCACGGCCCAGGCCTTGCGCAACAGCAGCGCCACGCACCCGAGCGTGCCGCCGAACACGGCGATCGCGTAGGCGGCGGTCACCCAGGCGGGAATATCGACGTACAGCGCACGCTCGGCCGCGGACATCTTCGCGAGGTCCTCCGCGGTCAGCGTCACCGACATCAGGTAGGTCATCACGCCGATGAGGTTCCAGAGCAGTGCAATGCTCGCGATGATCCAGAAGCCGCGGCCGGGCTTGTTGGCTATGAGATCGGACATGCCGCTCCCCTCGCTGATTCTTTTTGTTAAGCCCGAGTCTACCCTGCACCCCGGGTCGTGCAAGCCCGGCGCGGATATTCGCGCGGGCGGCAGGATTCATTACTATAGGCGAATGACCGCGAAGCGCCTGATCGACTGTATCGGCAACACGCCGCTGGTTCGCCTGCGCGCAGCTTCGGACCTGACGGGCTGCGAGATTCTCGGCAAGGCGGAATTCCTGAATCCGGGCGGGTCGGTCAAGGATCGCGCCGCGCTCGGCATGATCCTCGCCGCGCGCGACGCCGGCGCCCTGCGCCCGGGCGGCACGATCGTCGAAGGCACCGCCGGCAACACGGGGATCGGGCTCGCGATGGTGGGCGGCGCGCTCGGGCACCGCACGGTCATCGTGATGCCCGACAACCAGAGCGCCGAGAAAATCGACACGCTGCGTGCCTACGGCGCAGACGTGCGGCTGATCCCGGCGGTGCCGTACAAGAACCCCGAGCATTTCGTGCACACGTCGGGCCGGCTCGCCGCGGAACTCGACGCCAGCGAGCCCGACGGCGCCTGGTGGGCGAACCAGTTCGAAAACCTGGCCAACCGCGAATTCCACGCACGCACGACGGGCGTCGAGATCTGGGAGCAAACCGAAGGCCAGGTCGACGGCTTCGTCTGCGCCGTCGGCACCGGCGGCTCGCTCGGCGGCATTGCGCGGGCGCTGCGTGCGCAGAAGCCCGGGGTCGCGATCGCGCTGTCGGACCCGGGCGGCTCGGGCCTGCACAATTTTTTTGCCCGCGGCGAGATCAGGATCGAAGGCAGCTCCATCACCGAGGGCATCGGCAACAGCCGCGTGACCGCCAATCTCGACGGCACGCCGATCGACGTGAGCTGGCAGATCCCCGACGACGAAGCGCTGCCGATCGTCTACGAGCTGATTCGAAGCGAAGGCCTGTTGCTCGGCGGCTCGAGCGGCATCAACATCGCGGGTGCAATTCGTCTCGCGAGAGAGCTCGGCCCGGGCCACACGATCGTGACGCTGCTGTGCGATTCCGGCCTGCGCTACCAGGCACGGCTGTTCAACCGCGAATACCTGGCGTCGAAAGGGCTGCGCCTGCCGTCCTGGTACGTCGAGAAATAGTCCCGCCCGATTCAGGCCGTGTAGAGAACGTACAAGTCGCGGCCGGCGGCGATCAACGCCGCGATGACGAGAAACGCAGTGGCCGCAAGTCCGATGCCGAAGCCGGCGGAGCGTTTTGTCGGGTCGCCGAGGTAGGCGCTTTTGTAAACGAAGCGGCCGACGATGAATACGAGGCCCGCGATCGCGGCCAGCATCGGGTTGCCGTAATAGCCGTAAATCCACAGCGCGGGCAGGAAGATGACGAGCTGCTCGAGCGTATTCTGCTGCACGCGAAACATGCGTTCGAACTCGGGGGCGCCCGTCGTTGCCGGCGCTCTGACGCCGTGTTTGATGCGCATCCGGCCGACCTGGAAGCCGAACAGGAAAAACTGCAACAGGGCCAGTAATGTCACCACCGCAATTGCTTCCATCATCTACTCCTTTAGTATGGCCGGTGCCATGACGCGCGACACCGCCGATACTTCAATGAACGTCGTACACCGCCGGCTCGTGGACTACGGCCTGCGCTTCGGTCGATTTTTAGGTCTCGAGCGCCACGAGTATGTCGCAGTTGCGTGGTCGTTTGCCTATTTTTTCTGCGTGCTGTCAGCCTACTACATCCTGCGGCCGGTGCGCGAAGCGATGGCCGTGGGCAGCGGGCCGGCGACGATTCCGTGGCTGTTCTTCGGCACCTTCGTGACGATGCTCGTGGCGACGCCGGTGTTCGGCTGGGTGGCGTCGAGATACTCGCGGCGGCAATTCCTGCCGTGGGTCTACCTGTTCTTCATCGCCAACATGGTCGTGTTCTGGTTCGTCTTCAGAGCGGCGGCCGGGGACGGACAGGCGCACGTCTGGCTCGGGCGGATTTTCTTCGTCTGGCTCAGCGTATTCAATCTGTTCGTCGTGTCGGTGTTCTGGAGTTTCATGGCCGACATCTACACGCGCGAGCAGGGCCGGCGGCTGTTCGGCGTCATCACCGCGGGCGGCAGCATCGGCGCCCTGCTCGGCGGCATCGGCACCAGCCTGCTCGTCGTGCCGATCGGCTTCGTGAACCTGTTCCCGATCTCGGCCGCGCTGCTCTTGATCGCCGTCTTCTGCATCACGCGTTTGCGCCGCTGGGTCGCGGTCGAGCGCGTCGACGAGGTCACCGCCACGGCGGCGAGCGAGGAACCGCTCGGCGGCAGCGCGTTCAGCGGCATCACGCACGTGTTCTCGTCGAAGTACTTCACGGCCATTGCCGTCAAGTCGGTCATCGCGAGCCTGCTCGGCACCGCGCTGTACATGTTTGCGGCACAGCTCGTCGAGCAGTCGATTCCCGACGCAGACCAGCAGACGCGCTTTTTCTCCAACATCAATAACGCCATCAACCTGCTGGCGCTGCTCGCGCAGATGTTCGTCGTCCGCCACGTCGTCGGCCGCTTCGGTATCGGCGTGTCGCTGTCGCTGCTGCCGATCACGTCGATCGTGGGCTTCGCGCTGATGGCGATCAACCCGGTCCTGGGCGTCGTCGCCGCCCTCACCGTGGCGCGGCGCGCGCTGGGATTCGGCTTCAGCAAGCCGACGACCGACATGCTGTACTCGGTCGTGACGCCGGAGGAAAAATACAAGACCAAGAACTTCATCGACACGGCCATCTATCGCGGCGGCGACCTGGTCGGGACCTGGACGGTCAAGGGACTCATGGCGCTCGGCCTCGGTATCCCCGGCCTTTCGCTGCTCATGCTGCCTTTCGCCGCGGTTTGGGCTATCGTCGCCGTGTGGCTCGGCCGCGATTACCGCCGCCGGGCACGAGAACTCAAGCATAGTGGTGTGGCATGACGAAAAATTTGTGGAACCGGCGTGACGTGATGGCCGCGGGCGGCGCGCTCTGCGTCGCAAGCGTGGCGGCGGCGGAGGAATGCAGAATGATGACGCGGCCGATTCCGGCCAGCGGCGAGGCATTGCCCGTGATCGGGCTCGGCACCTACAGCGTCTTCGATCTTGCCTCGACGCCCGACAACGTCGCGAGGAGCCGCCGCATCGTCGAGCTGCTCGTGGACGGCGGCGGCACGGTGATCGACACCTCGCCGATGTACCAGCGCTCGGAGACGATGATCGGCGACGTGATCGAGGCCGGCAGCCCGCGCGAGAATCTGTTCATCGCGACGAAGGTCTGGACGCACGGGCGTAAAAGCGGCATCGAGCAGATGCGCCGTTCGGCCGAACTCATGAACACCGGGCGCATCGACCTGATGCA
This sequence comes from Woeseiaceae bacterium, assembly GCA_041608415.1. Taxonomy (GTDB): domain Bacteria; phylum Pseudomonadota; class Gammaproteobacteria; order Steroidobacterales; family Woeseiaceae; genus UBA1847. The sequence continues at coordinate 2,178 of JBFISV010000149.1, read as the reverse complement.
GGTTCATAACCTGCGCGACACCGCCGTGCACCTGCCCGTCATTCGCGAATGGCAGCAGGACGGTTTCATCCGCTACAACGGCCTTACCCACTATCATGCCGGCGCGCACGACGAACTCGAGGCCGAGATCAAGCGGCACCGGCCGCAGTTCGTGCAGATCAACTATTCCCTCGGCGAGCGCGAAGCCGAGCGGCGCATTCTGCCGCTCGCGGCCGACCTCGGTATCGCGGTGCTGATCAACCGGCCGTTCCAGGCCGGCGCCCTGTTCCGCGCGGTCGGCGACTCGCCGCTGCCGGACTGGGCCCGCGAGTTCGCCGATAGCTGGGGCCAGTTTTTCCTGAAATTCATCGTCAGCCACCCGGCCGTCACCGCGGCCATTCCCGCAACGAGCAAGCCCCGTCACATGCAGGACAATCTCGGTGCCGGCTTCGGCGCGCTGCCCGATGCCGCGACGCGCAAACGCATGATCGACTTCGTCACGGCCTGAGTCATGAATGACAACGCAAGCCTGCTGCGCCGCGTCGCGGCCATCGTCTATGACTCGCTGCTCGTGGCCGCGCTGTGGTTCCTGACCGCGGTACCGTTCATCGCCGTGCGTGGCGGCGAGCCCGTACCGCCCGGTGACAACCTGCCGTTGCAGCTCGCGCTGACCGGCGTGGCGTACGCATTTTTCGTGGGCTTCTGGACGACCAGGGGACGCACGCTCGGCATGCAGTCGTGGGGCCTGCAGGTCGAGACGGCCGGCGCGGGGCGACCCGGGCTCGCGCAGGCGAGCATCCGCTTCGTCGCCGCCATCGTCTCGTGGCTCGCATTCGGCCTCGGGTTTCTCTGGCAGCTCTGGGACCGGGACAAACTCACGTGGCACGATCGCCTGAGCGGCACGCGTCTCGTGCATTACCCGCGCCCGAACCGCAAGCAGCCGGGTTGAGGATTTTGCGAACCGCGTTTACGGCGACTAGCGTACGCGGCTCAGGGCGAACACCGTCACCGCCACGAGCGCGAGGGTCGGCAGCCACGAGACCAGCACCGGGTTCAGGTTGAACACCTGCCCCGAGTTCGCGAGCATCTCGCTCGCGAGGTAATAAGCGAGGCCGATCGCAACGCCGGTCATGAGCCGCGCGCCGGCGCCGCCCGTGCGCAGCGAGCCGAACACGAAAGCGAGCGCCAGTATCGGCATCACGAGCACCGAAAACGTGCGCGAAACGCGATACCAGAGTTCGGTTTCGAAAATGCGCGCGTCGAGCGCGTTGCGTTTCTGGTAATCGATGTAGCTGATCAGGCCGCGCAGCGACAGGCTGCTCGGCTTCGCGAGCTTGTTGCTCAGCAGTTCGGCATTGACGTCGTACGACTCCCGCGTCAGCGATGATTCGACGACCTGGACGCCGTCGTCCAAAAAGCGCGTCTCGCGAAAGTTTTCCAGCCGCCAGCGATCGTCGTCGTCGATGCCCGCGTTCTCGGCCTGCGCGATCGCCGCCAGTTCGTTCGATTCGTTGAAGCGATACACGTACAGGCTGCCGAATTCGAATTCCGAGTTGACGCGCTCGAGGTTCAGGTAGGTGGCGCCGTCGCGCACCCAGGTCGCGTTGCCGAGGCGCGCGTCTTCCTGGCCGTAGAGTTTCTCGGTGCGCATGTTGCGGGCATAGTAGTCGAGCGGCGGTCCGATGAACTCGCCGAGCAATCCCGTGAACACGAGCATCACGAGGCCCGTCGCGGCGATCATCTGCGACAGCCTCACGACGGACAACCCCGACGCGCGCATGACGACGATCTCGCTGTTCGCAGCCAGCGCGCCGAGCCCGAGCAGCGATCCGATCAGCGCGGACACGGGCATCATCTCGAAGCCCAGGATCGGCAGGCGCAGAAGCGAGTACAGTATCGCCTGCGGCGCCTGGTAGTCGTTTCGCACATCTTCGAGCTCGGCGATGAATTCGAACAGCCCGACCAGCGAGAGGAGCACGACGAGTACGAGCGCCGTGCTCTTCAGCACCGTGCGCATCAGGTACTGGCTCAGGATGCTGTTCACGAAAACAGCCGCCGGTGCCAGCGATTCTGCAGGCCGACCAAGCCGATCGTCACGAGCAACATGCCGCCGTGCACCCACCAGACGCCGAGTTCCGGCGGTACGACGCCCTGCTCGATCCAAGCGCGCGCGGCGCTCAGCATATTGAGATAAATGAT
>JBFISV010000148.1:0-6344 GCA_041608415.1 Woeseiaceae bacterium | reverse complement strand
GGCGGGATCTACAACTTCGTCACCAAGCGCGGCGACTGCCGCGGCGCGCGGTCGAAGATTTCCTGGACGCAGGTCGAAACGGGCTCGGCGATCACGTGGAAGTATCCGAGCTGCATTTTACGCGGTGACGATTCGGTCGGCGAATTCTACTCGGTCGCGGTCGCCAACAATTTTCAGCAGGCCGACACGGGCACGAAGATGATTCACATCGGCCGCAACACCAGCAGCACGATCGTGTCGAAGGGCATTTCGGCCGGCAATGCCGAGGCGGCCTACCGCGGGCTCGTGCGCGTCATGCCGCAGGCTGAGGGCGCGCGCAATCACACGCAGTGCGATTCGCTGCTCATCGGCAAGGACTGTGGCGCACACACGTTTCCGTACATGGAAGTGCGCAACCCGACGGCCAAAATAGAGCACGAGGCGACGACGTCCAAGATATCGTCCGACCAGCTGTTCTATTGCCGGCAGCGCGGCCTGTCCGAAGAGGATGCGGTGAACATGATTGTCAACGGCTTCTGCAAGGAAGTCTTCAATGAATTGCCGATGGAATTCGCGGTCGAGGCACAGGCGTTGCTGAACGTCAGCCTCGAGGGCGCCGTCGGATAGAGGAAAATCGATGCTCGAAATCAAGAACCTCAGCGCCAGCATTGGCGATACGCAGATCCTGGACGACCTGTCGCTGACGGTGAAGGCCGGCGAGGTGCATGCCATCATGGGTCCGAACGGCTCCGGCAAAAGCACGCTCGCGCAGGTCATCGCCGGCCACGAGGACTACCGGGTCACCGCCGGCAGCATCGATTACCGGGGGCACGACCTGCTGGCCCTCGATCCGGAGGAGCGCGCGCGCGAGGGCATTTTCTTAGGATTCCAGTACCCGGTCGAGATTCCGGGCGTGAACAATGCCTATCTGCTCAAAGCCGCCGTCAACGCAAAGCGTGTGCACCACGGCCTCGCCGAAATCGATGCGTTCGAATTCCTGCAGGCAGCGCGCGAAAAAATGGCGCTGCTCGGCATGGATCCCAAGTTCCTGAATCGCGGCGTCAACGAGGGATTTTCGGGCGGCGAGAAAAAACGCAACGAGATACTGCAGATGGCGATGCTCGAACCCGATCTCGCGATCCTCGACGAGACCGATTCCGGCCTCGACATCGACGCCCTCAAAGCCGTCGCCAAAGGCGTCAACGCGGCACGCAGCCCGGATCGCGCGATCGTGCTCGTAACGCATTACCAGCGCTTGCTGGACTACGTCGAGCCCGACTTCGTGCACGTGCTGTCCGGCGGCCGGATCGCGCGCTCGGGCGACAAATCGCTGGCTCTCGAACTCGAGGCGAAAGGCTACGAGTGGGTGCGGGAGGCCGCGAACGCATGACGCAGCCGAACCTGCCAGTCGACGTCCTCGAGCGCGCCGTTCTCGCCCTGCCGCAGGACGAGCTCAGCGACGCGCGCAGCGTCGCACTGCAACGCTTCAAGCAGCGCGGCTTCCCGACGCTCTCCGACGAGGACTGGAAATATTCCGACCTCTCGAACGTCATCGACATCAGCCGCCGCTCGCTCGAAGCGGCCGTGGCCGGCAGGCCGGCCGACCGGGCGTGGATCCGCGGCCTGCTCGCGTCGATCGACGCCGCCTGGCTCGTCATTGCCAACGGCGAACTGCTCGAGGACCTGTCGACGGCTCTCGAGGAGGACGACATCGAGGTGTCCGGACTGCAGCCGGATACGGGAGCTCGCGACCTCGACGATCCGCTGTCGGATCTCAATCTCGCGCTGCTGCGCGAGGGCGTCTCGCTCTGCATCGCGGCGGATCGCATGGCCGCTCGACCCGTGGGCCTGCTCATCGTCGATTCGGCCAACGGCGCTCACGCCGCGTCGCAAGTGCGCGTGGACATCCGGCTCGAGCCGCAGGCCGCCGCCCGCTTCGTCGAATATCACGCGTCCTCGGGCGACGGCGAGCACTATTCGAACACGTTCATCAATTTCGTCGCGGGCGCCGGGTCGCGCGCGGAATATCTGCGCTTCCAGGACCGGGCGCTGCACCACAGCCAGACCGCGCGCCTCAACCTGCACCTCGATCGCGACAGCTCGATCCGCCACTGCGGCATCGACCTCGGCGGCGGCTTCGTGCGCAACGATCTCAAGATCGACTTGCGCGGCCCCGGCGCGGCGGCCTCGTTCGACGGCCTTTACGTCGCGGCGGAAGGACAGCACGTCGACAACCATACTCGCGTCGATCATCGCGTCGGCCCTACCCGCTCCGAACAGGAATACCGGGGTGTGCTGTCCGGCCGCAGCCGCGCGGTCTGGAATGGCAAGGCCATCGTGCACAAGGGCGCCGACGGCACCGACGCCCGGCAGGCGAACCACAACCTGCTGCTGTCGGAGCGGGCCGAAATCGACGCCAAGCCCGAACTCGAAATTTACGCCGACGAAGTGAAGTGCGCGCACGGCACCACGGTCGGAGAACTCGACGAGCAGGCGCTGTTCTACCTGCGTTCGCGTGGCATCGGGCTCGCGCGCGCGCGACGGATTCTCACGCGCGCCTTCGCGGCGACGGTGGTCGACAAGGCGCCGGTCGAGGAACTGCACGAATCGATCAGTCACGCCGTCGAGCAAAAACTGCGCGCATTCGACAGTGGGGCACGGCCGTGACTCCCGTCGCGGGCGCCCGCTCGGCGGGCCAAACGGCACCGATCGACGTGCGCGATGACTTCCCGTTGCTGCACCAGGACATCAACGGCCGTCCGCTCGTTTACCTGGACAGTGCCGCCTCCGCCCAGCAGCCGGCCGCCGTCATCGATGCGGTAGCGAAGTACCAGCGCAGCGACCACGCCAACGTTCATCGCGGCGTCCATACGCTGAGCCATCGCGCCACCGAGGCATATGAAGGCGCGCGCGACAAGCTGGCGGGATTCATCAATGCCACGAGCCGCCGCGAGATCGTCCTGACCAGTGGCACCACCGCGAGCGTCAATCTCGTCGCGCAGAGCTTGTGTCGCCCGAAACTCACGGCCCGCGACAAGATACTGATCACGCACCTCGAGCATCACTCGAATATCGTGCCGTGGCAGCTCGTCTGCGAACAGACCGGTGCCGAACTGGTCGTCGCGCCGATCGATGCGCGCGGCCAGCTCGTCCTCGACGCGCTGCGAGAATTGATGACCGAAGATGTGTTCCTGCTCGCGATCGGCCATGTCTCGAACGCGCTCGGGACCGTGAACCCGGTCCGGGAGATCATCGGCTGGGCGAAAGAGCGAGACATCACGGTACTCGTCGACGGCGCGCAGGGCGTGCCGCACATGGCCGTCGACGTGCAGGATCTCGATTGCGATTTCTATGCCTTTTCGGGGCACAAGATGTTCGGGCCGACCGGCACCGGCGTGCTGTACGGCCGCGAATCGCTGCTCGACGCGATGCCGCCATGGCAGGGCGGCGGCGACATGATCCTCGAGGTCCGGCTGGACGGCACCGTTTTCAACGAGCTGCCGTACAAGTTCGAGGCGGGCACGCCGAACATCGCGGGCGTAATCGGCCTCGGCGCCGCGGTCGACTACCTGCTGAACCTCGGCCTCGACCGGGTTGCCGCGCACGAGCATGCGCTGCTCGACTACATGACGTCGCGGCTCGGCGAGATCGACGGTATCCGGCTCATCGGCAGCGCCGAGCGCAAGACGAGCGTGCAGTCCTTCCTCCTCGGGGACATTCACCCGCACGACCTCGGGACCATCCTCGACCATCAGGGCGTCGCGATTCGCACCGGCCATCACTGCGCGATGCCGGTCATGGACTTTTTCGGCGTGCCGGGCACGGCGAGAGCGTCGCTGGCCGTCTACAACAACATCGACGACGTCGATCGCCTCGTTGAAGCGGTCGACAAGGCGCGCCAGATATTCGCATGAGCGCCATCGACACCATCGGCAGTGACGAATTGCGCGACCTTTATCGGGAGCTGATCCTCGATCATGCGCGCCACCCGCGCCATTTCGGCAGCTTGTCGAGCGCCACCCATTCGGCACGCGGCATCAATCCGCTGTGCGGCGACAAGCTCGACCTGTTTCTCGAACTCGACGACGGCACGATCCGGGACGCGGCGTTCGAAGGCAGCGGCTGTGCCATCTCGCTCGCATCCGCGTCCCTGCTCACCGACACGGTCATCGGCTTGAACACCCGCGATGCACTGCATTGGTTCGATCAGGTCACGGCACGGCTGGGTGGCCGACCGGGCGAGCCCGATTTCGATCTCGGCAAGTTGCAAGCGCTCGAGGGCGTCCGCGAGTTCCCCTCGCGCGTCAAATGCGCCACGCTCGCATGGCACGCGCTGCGCTCGGCGATCGAGCATCGGGCGGCGCCGGCAACGACGGAGTAAGGAAAGCCATGTTCGGACACATGAACGAACCCGTGACGCTCGCCCGCGATGTCCGGGCCGTTATCATTCCGGCGGGCGAGGAACTCAAGCTGCGCGAGGGAACGAACGGATTCATCACGCAGGCGCTCGGCGGCAGTTTCACCGTCTATATCGAGGGCAACCTGTTTCGCATTGCCGGTGCCGACGCGGACGCGCTGGGCAAGGAACCGACGCGCCCTCCCGAAGTGCCGGACGATCCGACCGACGAGGACATCGAGAACGTCGTCTGGCAGCAGCTCAAGACCTGTTACGACCCCGAGATTCCGGTCAACATCGTCGACCTCGGCCTCGTATACCGATGCGACGTAGAGCCCCTGGGCAATGGCGAACGCTCCGTGCGCATCGACATGACGCTGACGGCGCCCGGTTGCGGCATGGGCGACATCCTCGTCGCGGACGCGCAGGAAAAAATCGCGGTCATCCCGACCATCGCCGAAGTCAGGGTCGAGCTGGTTTTTGACCCGCCGTGGAATCAGACTATGATGTCGGATGAGGCTCGCCTCCAGGTCGGTTTGATGTAATCGGGACCGCGATGAAGACATTGACAATCGTTCGCCATGCGAAGTCGAGTTGGAAGCACAAGGAGCTCAGCGACCGGGAGCGCCCGTTGAACAAGCGCGGCCAGCGCGACGCACCGCGAATGGGAGAGAGAATCGCCGCGGCCGGCATTCGTCCGTCACTGATCATCAGCAGCCCCGCGGTGCGCGCGTGGACCACCGCGCGCCTCATCGCCAAGGCGCTCGGCTATCCGGTCGAGTTTCTGCACCGCGAGGAGGAGTTGTACCTTGCCTCACTGAAGGATCTGCTCGACGTCGTCGCCGCACAAGACAATGGTTTCAATAATCTCATGATCGTCGGCCACAACCCCGGCCTGACCGATTTCGTGAATTACCTGTCGCCGGGGCTGACCGGCAACTTGCCGACCGCGGGCGTCGTCAGTGTGACCGTCGACCGGGACGACTGGAACCTGGCCGAGCGGCCGCAGACCGAATTGCTTCTTCACGACTTCCCCAAGAACAAGGCCTGACGAGCTCTCACGGCCCGCTACCGAACGGGGTGATGACCCCATTGCGACACGCACGGCACTACTTGCATAATCCGGATACGGTCGGGGCACTGCGCACGGCACGTGGCAACAAGAAGGTTCGTATAAGAAAATAAACACTTAAGGAGCCGGTTATGAAAAGACAAGTTCCGTATCGAAGTGTATTTTTCTCGGGCTGTTTGATTCTCCTGTCTCCCTCGGGCGCGATCCTTGCGGACACGCACGACGCCGAACTCACGGCGCGCGGCAGGTACCTCGTCCAGGTAGCGGGTTGCAACGACTGCCACTCGCCGGGCTACATGGCCACGGAAGGACAAACACCCGAAGAACTCTGGCTGACGGGCGACGCGTTCGGATGGCGCGGGCCCTGGGGCACCACCTACGCCACGAACCTGCGATTGCTGCTCGACAAGCTCACCGAAGACCAGTTTCTCGCGCTTGCGAGGAATCTGCGGGCACGTCCGCCGATGCCGTGGTTCGGCCTGAACAAAATGACCGATGACGACCTGCGTGCGATTTATCGCTACGCTCGCAGCCTCGGCCCGGCCGGCGAACCGGCACCCGAGTACGTGCCGCCCGGCGCAGAGCCGAAGACGCCGTTCGCCCTGTTTCCTGCGCCGCCGGAAGCCGAGGACCCGCCCGCTCGCGGGGCGGGAACCTAGGCAGGCTGGCGCATCGCCGCTAAAACGTGCGCAGGTGCGCAACTGGCGTTAATGCGCGGTTCGATACGATCGTCCGGCATCAACGGCTTAGGGATTCCCGGCTGCAATTATGTCAACAAGCGTGCGGGCGGCACCCGCGGTTGTGCTATTTTAAGCCTAGAATAAAACGGCTTGACCCAGGGGAAGGCTATGAAAAGTCGGGCCGCGGTAGCAGGCGTAGTCCTGTTTGGCGGCGTAT
>JBFISV010000147.1:0-6368 GCA_041608415.1 Woeseiaceae bacterium | reverse complement strand
CGCGCGAAGCTCGGCGAAGTGTACGGCGAAGACAAGGTGCCGCAGGACGGCCCGATCCCGGCGCACCTGCTCGGCAACATGTGGGCGCAGACCTGGAATTTTCTCTACGACGTCATGGAGCCGTACCCGGGCGTCGCCGACCTCGACGTCGACCGAACCCTGAACACGAAAAATTATTCGCCGCAGGAAATGGTGCGCTCGGCGGAAAACTTCTATGTCTCGCTCGGCATGCCGCGCCTGCCCGATACGTTCTGGGAACGATCGATGTTCGTAAAGCCCGCCGATCGCGAGGTCGTTTGCCACGCGAGCGCATGGGGCCTCGACGGCGGCGAGGACCTGCGCATCAAGATGTGCATTCGCCAGAACTACGACGAACTCAAGGTCATCTACCACGAGCTCGGCCACAACTACTACCAGGGCGCATACAAGGACCAGCCGCCGCTGTTCCAGGGCAGCGCACACGCCGGCTTTCACGAAGCGATCGGCGACACCGTCGTCCTGTCGATGACACCGGACTATCTCGCACAAGTCGGCCTGATCAAAAAAGCCGAAGAAAACCGCGAAGCGGTTATCAACCGGCAGATGTTGATGGCGCTGGGCGGCATCTCGGTGTTGCCGTGGGCGAAGCTCGTCGACGAATGGCGCTGGGGCGTATTCTCGGGCGAGATCGCGCCCGACGAGTACAACGACGCCTGGTGGGAGCTGCGCACGAGGTACCAGGGAGTGGCGCCGGCCATCGAGCGTGGCGCCGATGCGTTCGATCCCGGCGCCAAGTACCACATTCCCGCAAACGTCTCCTACACGCGCTATTTCCTGGCCCGCATCATGCAGTTCCAGTTCCAGCGCGCGCTGTGCGCGATCGCCGGCCACGAGGGCGAGCTGCAGGCCTGTTCGATCTACGGCAACACGGATGCCGGCGAGAAGTTTTACGCGATGCTCGAAGCCGGCCAGAGCCAGCCGTGGCAGGACACGCTCGAGACGCTGACCGGCACGCGCGAAATGGACGCCACCGCCATCATCGACTACTTCGAGCCGCTCATGGGGTATCTTAAGGAGCAGAACGAGGGCCGTAGCTGCGGCTGGTAGAAGCGGCGCCCGGTGAGGCGCATCCGCGGCGGGACAAGAACGACAAGCGAGGGGAACAATCATGGCCGCAGAACCGGCACCCGACACCCAGGCCGCGCCCGGCGGCTTTCTCGGCGCGGTCGAGCGCATCGGTAACAAGCTTCCCGATCCCGCCGTCCTGTTCATCGCGCTGCTGTTCATCGTCTGGATCCTGTCCTGGCTGCTGTCCTACGTGACCTTCGACGTGTTTCACCCGGCGACGGGCGAGCGCATCCAGGTCGTCAACCAGCTCTCGGGCGACTCCTTCGTGGAATTCATGTCGACGATGGTCACGCGCTTCATGACCTTCGGCCCGGTCGGCGTGGTCCTCGTCGCGATGCTCGGTATCGGGGTCGCCGAGCACTCGGGCTTCATCACGACGGCCATCCGGGCGCTTCTGAACGTCACGGCCAAATGGCTGCTCACGCCGGTCGTGATTCTCGTCGGCATCATCAGCCACTCGGCCGTCGACGCGGGTTATGTTCTCGTGATCCCGCTCGGCGGCGTGATTTTCTACGCCGCGGGCCGCCACCCGCTGGCCGGCATCGCGGCCGCGTTCGCGGGCGTCTCGGGCGGCTTTTCCGCCAATTTCGTGCCGTCGTCGCTCGATCCCCTGCTGCAGGGCCTGACGCTCGAGGGCGCACGGCTCTTAGACCCCGATATCGCGGTCAACACGCTCAACAACTATTTCTTCACGACGGCGTCATCGCTGCTGATCGTCGGCCTCGGCTGGTTCCTGACCGACAGGGTCGTGGAGCCGCGCCTCGCCGGTGTCGAGATCGACGGCGACGCCGAGGACCTTCCCGAGATGCACGATCTCAAGGACAACGAGCGCCGCGGGCTGCGCTGGTCGCTGGTCGCGATGGTGCTCGGCCTCGTCGTGCTGTTCGTGACCGTGATCCCGGAAACCTCGCCGTGGCGCGACGCCGACGGCAACATCGCGACGTTCGGCGCGCCGATCATGAAATCGATCGTGTCGCTCATCTTCTTCCTGTTCGTGATTCCCGGCATCGTTTTCGGCAAGGTCTCCGGGTCCATGACGGGCATGAAGGACATGATCGAGGGCATGACGAAGGCGATGCACAGCATGGCCTACTACCTCGTGATCATGTTTTTCATCGCACAGTTCGTCATCGCGTTCGCGGTGTCCAATCTCGGCACCTTGCTCGCGGTCATGGGCGCCGAGGGACTCAAGGCGCTGGGACTTCCGGTCGCGGTAACGATCATCGGCATCGTGCTGCTCACGGGCTTCGTCAACATCTTCGTCGGCTCGGCAAGCGGCAAGTGGGGCCTGCTCGCGCCGATTTTCGTGCCCATGCTGATGTCGCTCGGCATTTCACCGGACCTGACGCAGGCCGCCTATCGGGTCGGGGATTCGAGCACCAACATCATCACGCCGCTGATGCCGTATTTCCCGCTCGTGGTCATCTATTGCCAGCGCTACGTGAAAGGGACGGGCATAGGCACGCTGGCCGCGATGATGCTGCCGTATTCGCTGTGGTTCATCTCCAGCTGGACCGTATTCCTGCTCGTTTATTACTGGCTCGGCATCCCGCTGGGATTCGCATCGAGCTACACCTATCCGGCCACCTGAACGGGACACGACATGCACGACTTCGAAAAACTGGGCGCGTTCTACGTCGGCAAGCGCTTCGACGACGAGACGAACGATCTTTCCGACGACCTGGTCCTCTACGACTCGAAGGACCTGACGACCCATGCCGTCATCATCGGCATGACCGGGTCCGGCAAGACCGGGCTCGGCATCGGCATTCTCGAAGAGGCCGCGCTCGATCACATCCCCGTCATCGCCATCGATCCGAAAGGCGACATGGGCAACCTGCTGCTGACCTTTCCGAAGCTCGAGCCGGGCGACTTCCTGCCCTGGATCAATACGCGCGCCGCGACGGACAAGGGCCAGACCGCCGAACAATACGCGGCCAGCCAGGCGGCGCTGTGGAAAAAGGGCCTCGGCGAATGGGGCCAGGACGGCAAACGCATCAAGGCGCTCAGGGATTCGACCGACCTCGCAATCTATACGCCGGGCAGCACGGCCGGCCTGCCCATCTCCGTGCTGCAGACCTTTGCCGCGCCCGACGCCGCGCTGTTGAACGACGCCGATCTCTACCGCGAGCGCGTTGCCGCAACCGCGACCAGCATCCTGACCCTGATCGGCATCGACGCCGACCCCGTGACGAGCCGCGAGCACATCCTGATCTCGCGGCTGCTCGACAACGCCTGGCGGGAAGGCCGCGATCTCGACGTCGCCGGCCTGATCATGGAAATTCAGAATCCGCCGATCACGCGCGTCGGCGTCATGAATCTCGACTCGTTTTTCCCGGCGAAAGACCGCTTCGAACTGGCAATGCGGCTCAATAACCTGCTGGCCGCACCGGGGTTCGAAGCCTGGATGCAGGGCGAGCCGCTCAGCGCGAAGAACCTGCTGTACACGGCCGACGGCAAGCCGCGCATTTCGGTCATGTCGATCGCGCATCTCGACGACCCCGAGCGCATGTTTTTCGTGTCGATGTTATTGAACGAGCTGATCGGCTGGATGCGCGCCCAGCAGGGCACGTCGAGCCTGCGCGCGATTCTCTACATGGACGAGATTTTCGGCTACATGCCGCCGGTCGCGAACCCGCCGTCGAAAACGCTGTTTTTGACGCTGTTGAAACAGGCGCGCGCTTACGGCCTCGGGCTCGTGCTCGCGACGCAGAATCCCGTCGATCTCGATTACAAGGGGCTTTCGAATACGGGCACCTGGTTCATCGGACGGCTGCAAACCGAGCGCGACAAGGCGCGAGTCATGGAGGGCCTCGAAGGCGCCAGCGACGGCAACTTCAACAAGCAGGCGATGGAGCGCACGCTGGCCGGACTCGGCAAGCGCCGCTTCCTGCTGCACAACGTGCACGAAGACGAGGCGGTCGTCTTCGGCACTCGCTGGGTCATGTCGTATCTCGCCGGCCCGCTGACGCGCGACCAGATCGGCAGGTTGATGCAGGACACCAGGAAAAAGCTCGAGGCGCAGCAACCCGACGCCGCGGCCACGCCGAAGCGCAAGGCGGCCGACGCGCCGCCGGCTCTGCCGCCTGCCGTGGACCAGTATTTCCTGCCGGGCGACGCCGAGCGCATCGTTTACCACCCGCGCCTGCTTGCCTCGGCCGAGATGGTATTCTCGAGCGCGCGCTACAAGCTCGAGGCGGAGCGTCAATTCCTGCTCACGGCCGAACTCGAGGACGGGCCGATCGACGTCGACTGGGACAGCGCCGAAAAACTCGACCTCGCGGTCGATGCGCTCGGCAAGGAGGGCGTCGACGGCGCAGCATATGCCGAATGCCCGGTCTCGGCCGCCGACCCAAAGGCGTACGCCGCCTGGGAAAAAGACCTCAAACGCTGGCTGCGGCAGAACGAGACGATGTCGGTGTATCGGTCCAAGCGTTTCAGGATGACGTCCGAAGGCGGAGAATCAGAAGGAGACTTCCGCATCCGCCTGCAGGACGCCGCAAGCGAGATACGCGACCTCGAAATCGCCAAGATCCGCAAACGTTACGCGCGCAAGTTCACGACGCTCGAAAATCGCCTGCTGCGCGCGCGCCAGTCGATCGACCGCGAGAAGGAACAGTCGACGAAGAAAAAACTCGACACGGCGATTTCCTTCGGCACCGCGATTCTCGGCGCCGTGCTCGGCCGCAAGAAACTCACGAGCACGACCGCGTCCAAGATCGGCACGGCCATCAAGACCGCGGGCGGCGCGCGCAAGGAAGCGGCGGACGTCGAGCGTGCGACGGAAATCGCGAACAAGACCCAGGCCGAGATCGACGCGCTCAACGCCGAACTCGAGCAGGTGATCGCGGACCTCGACACGGCGTACGACGCGCAGGCCGAGGAACTCGACGAGATCGTCGTACGCGCCAAGACCACGGACGTGCACGTGCCCGTCATCGGCCTCGTGTGGATGCCGTACTCACAGGACGACAAGGGCCGGCTGCGCCCGGCATGGGCTTAGCCCGACTAGGGCTCCTCGAGGCAGGCGCCGGCGTAGGCCTTGGTCACGCCCGCATTTTCGAGCTGGCACTCGTTGTCGTAGGTGCTGCCGTCCATCGCGCAGACGGGCGCGTAGTCGCGCGGGCAGTTGCGGCCCTGGTCCTCGCAAATGCCGGCGTAGTCGATGCGCACACCCTTGCGCTCGGCCTGGCAGGCGTTGCCGTAGGTCACGCCGTCGGATCCGCAAACGGGCACGAATAGTGACGGGCACGGCCTGCGGTTGCAGATGCCGGGCTTGAACGCTTTCGCGCCCGCGCCGTCGGCATGGCACGCATTGTCGTAGGTCTTGCCGTCGTCGCCGCAAACGGGCGCAAATACCTTCGGACAGTTCTCCGGATCGCAGACGCTCGCGCGTTGCACGGGCACGCGTGCCGCGTCCGCTTCGCAGCGATTGAGGTAGGTGCGGCCGTTCATGCCGCAGACGGGATCGCGAACGCTCGGGCAGCCGCTCGCGGTGCAGGCGCCGAGACCCGCGAGCTCGACGCCCGATTTCGTCGAAAAACATTCGTTGATATAGGTGTTGCCGTCGACGCCGCAGACGGGGTCGAAGGTCTCGGGACAGGTCTCGCCGTCGTCGTCGGCCTGCGCGAGGCAGATCCCCGCGTGCGCGACCTCCGCGCCGGCCGCCGCCGCTACGCAGTCGTTACTGTAGGTCTGCCCGTCCACGCCGCACACGGGATCGTACTGCATCGTGCAGGCAAGGTCTTCGGCCGCCGTAACCCGGATTGCGTTGTCGCGGACTGCGGACTGCGGGCTCGCAGCCTGCGCGAGGAGCGCGAGCAACGGCACGGCCGATCCGACTCGAAAAAACGCTGCGATGCGATTAATGGGCCAGCTCCCGCCGCCTCATGGAAGTGGAGTTAGAGTATCGCGGGAGGGACTGGTTCCGGATCAATTCGCCGATCAATTCACTGATCGGCACGAGTTCGAAGCCCTGCTCGCCGAGTTCCGGCAGCGCCTGCTCGAGGAATGCGAGCGTCGATTGCCGCGGGTGGCCGATCGCGACCGCGATGCCGTTCCGCCTGGCGAGCGATTTCAGGCGCTCGAACTGCTGGCGGATCGTACCCGTCGCCGGATCGTCGTCGAGAAACACGTCGCGCCTGATCGCGCGGACGCCCGATTCCGCGGCGATTTTCAGGGCGACGCTGTCCTTCGTCGTATAGCTGTCGATGAAAAACAGCGGCTCGCGTTTTCCGATCGCGTCCATGAGCCATTGCATG
>JBFISV010000146.1:0-6378 GCA_041608415.1 Woeseiaceae bacterium | reverse complement strand
ACAGGCCAGATGAACGCAACAAGTGCGATGAGAATTAATTCAGAGTCTCCCTAGCTTTAGATCCTACAATACTGAGTTCTGAATAGCCTGCTGCAAAGCGGCAATTTGCGAACTTCTTCTTTTGGGTCATCAGCCGACTGTAAACAGTCTGGCAGCCGCACGTCCGTTTTCCCCGAGAGCAAACTCTCGATCCGAGCAAAAGCCAGCTTGGCCAGCGGTAGAAGACGGCCAAAAAAAACGGCCGCACCCTTACGAATGTTCGTCCATCCATCTTTGGCGCAAAACTGGAAGCAGCAAGAGTGTTCCGAGGTAGAAAACGGCAACAACAATTGGAATCAGCGTCAGGCGCCCCACCGGGTATGCTACCCAAATGCCTGTAACGGCTACAGTTCGAGCCGCTGAATGGACAGCGAAGATCGCTGCCCCAAACGCCCAGCTCATGACGTAGAAATCAATCGAATACAGCACGGCCATGGCGAGCAGCTGAATGTGCGGGTCATAAATCGCTGTAATTACGAGTATCGGGAATGAAAGCGTGATTACGTTCATATGCGTGTAACCGACAAGCCGTCCCAGCGGATTGCTGCTACAGAAAGGGTCAGCGCCAACCAGTTTTGAGATGAGAACTGCGATTGGTAGCACGCCGAACGAAAGCGCAATCCAGATAACCCGGCCGGTTTCTATTGGGACCATTACGTTCACGATCAGGATCGCGATCCATAAGACGAAGCCCGCACCGAAATAGCCGATATTCCACTTACCTCGATGCGCCAGGTCGAAGCGCAAGTCTGACAGGTCTGTGGTTTTCTCTTCCAAGTCGGGTGTGTATCGCGTCTGCACGGGTCTGAATTCCGGGAAACTCAACAGGATCACTCTCGGCCAATAGCGGATCCTCGCCGAAGTTTAGTCGATAACCTCGCTGAACTTCCGGTTCAGCTCGGCAGGCGCCGATTATGAGCGCGCACGGCGTTTACCGGCTGCCGCCATCTGCTCCGAGCCAGTCGGCGACGATTTTCGACACCCGCGGGTGAATGTAGTAGCCGATCGAGCTGTGTGGATGTGACTTGCCGTAACGCACGGCCTGGTTATAGATTTTGTAATCGTTGAGTCCGCTCACGAGATGCTGACTCAGCATTTTTCTGAAATCGTCGGCGAGCGTTCCGTCGTGGCAGGTGTAATCGTCCTCGGCCGAGACATTGTCCCACGTTACGATGTTTGACGGAAAACCTTTCGGTCCTTTTTCCCGGGCGCCGGATAATCGCCTGCGTACATAGTTGTCGCCGAGCGGCGAGCCCAATGTCAGAAAATTCTCGATTCGGGGGCCCGCGAGTTCGGCATACCGCGGATCGTGGGACAACTGCCATAGTACGTCCCATGCCACCGCGCTGCCCGTCCCGTGTGTCATAAGGAGTATCCGGTCGCCGCTGGCGAGCAGCGCCTCGAGTTTCTCGCGCACCCGCTCGCGAACGCGCTCGCCGTAGTCCGACTCAGCGCGCAGATACTCGTAAAAGTCCGGGCTCTTGATTTTGCAGATCCACATCCAGAGGCCCAGCACTCTGAGCACCGGCGCCAGGACGTCCGCGATGAACTCGGGCAGCGCGGACTTGCCGGGCAGGCGATCGTACTGCCGGATTCCGAAGCGCTTGCGTGAGGGAATCGCCCGCAGCGCGGCAAGGGCCGTTTTGCGATCCAGCATGTCGAGCTGCTCGTCGTAATGTTTTCCCAGGCCGTGGAGCAGCGCATTGCTCAGGTCGCCGTAATAGGCAAGCTCGCAATTCGCGCCATCGAAATCGCCGACGGCGTCGGGATAGTCGCGTTCGATACCCGAGCGCAGCGCGGCGCACGACGATTCGAACAGGGCATCGGCCGACGGTTTGAAGTCCCGGCCATGCACGATCAGGATGCTGCGGCGGGGATTCAAGGGAGCTCGGAAAACCTAATAATCTTCATATTCTCGTTCGCCGCGGTCGCGGCGCGTGATCACGGTCAGGAAGCGCCCTGCGAGCGTCTTGCCGTATTCCAGTCGCCAGATGATCAGCGTGGCGACGGAGAAAGCGAGGGATATGACGCCGGCGATACCGACAGCGCCGATGCCGCAACCCAGGCCGATGCCGATGGCGACGAAGATGTACATCGCATCCGAGGGCTGGTTCAGCGAAAAACGAAATCGTACGGCCGCTACCACGCCGGCGAGACTGAAAGCCAGCGCCAGGCTGTTCAGGACGATCATCGAAATTCCCGTCACGACGATCGGCAGAATCATGATCGTTTGCAGGAACGACTGGTGAATACGCGCTTCGCGACTCGTTATGAAGTAGACCCATGAAATCGGAACGGTCAGTATCACTGCACCGATGCTGGCCAGGAGCAGGCGGATCGGCCCCAAAGGGGACAGGATGTTACGTTCGATACTCGTGTAGACGGGCTCGAACGAGTCGACGTTGGATGCGGCCAGCGCGTCGATGCCGCCGACGGGCATGTAACGCTCGAGGCCCGGATAGTTCGCCATCGCCACCATGACGGCGCCGGCCCAAAACGCGTAATACGCCAGGATGATCGTCAGCGGTATGAGCAAACCACCGGACTTGCGCATTGCTCCCTCCCGGTTCGACGGGCGCGCCTCGTCGACGTTTTTCGGCACCAGCGCGGAGAGTATCGCAAATGACGCTGACGTGCCCGCGGAGTCGACTGATGGTAGGCTAGGCCGCGTTTTTAACCGGTCGGTGCCACATGCGAGACAACTGCCAGCTGCTCGGCATCAGTAATGCCATCGTCGACATCCTCACGCACGTCGATCAGGATTTCATCGACGAAATCGGGGCGGTCACCGGCGCGATGAATCTCATCGACGAGAATCAGGCGCGCGAAATATACGAAAAGATGGGCCCGGCGACCGAAATGTCCGGCGGCTCCGTCGCCAATACCATCGCCGGCTTCGCCAGCCTCGGCGGCGCAAGCGCGTACATCGGTCATGTAAGGGATGATCAGCTCGGCGAAATATTCAATCACGACATGCGCTCACTCGGCGTCGATATACGGCTGGCGCCGGCCGCGTCGGGTGCGCCGACCGCGCGCAGCTATATCCTGATTACGCCCGACGGCCAGCGTACGATGAATACCTATCTCGGCTCCTGTACCGAACTGGGTGTTGCCGACGTCACGCCGGACACCGTGGGCTCGCCCAGGGCAATCCTGCTCGAGGGTTACGTCTGGGACATCGGCGAGGGCCCCGCGCTCGCCGATTGCGCCATGCAGATTGCATCCGACGTCGGTGCGAGCGTCGCTTTGTCGCTATCGGATTCATTTTGTGTCGACCGGCACCGCGATTCGTTTCTCGACGCGGTGAAAACCGGTGTGCACGTCGTCATCGCGGACGAAGACGAGATCAATGCGCTCCTGCAATGCGACACGTTCGAGCAGTCGCTCGAGGCCATCCGGGCTTACGACAACCTGTTTGTCATGACGCGCTCGGAGAAAGGCTCGGTCATCGTGCAAGGCGACCGGCAAATCGTGCACCCGGCGACACCGGTCGAGAAGGTGGTCGACACGACCGGCGCCGGCGACGCGTATTGCGCGGGATTTTTTTATGGCTGGGCGAGCGACTGGTCGCTTCGCGAATGCGCGCGGCTCGGCACGCACTGCGCGACCCGCGTCATCCAGCAGATCGGCGCGCGCATCGATCCGGGACTCATGGACGACTACTCGCAGGCCTCGTCCAACCCGTAGCCGCCCGCGTACTCGAGGTACGGGTTGCGGCCGCGAATCTCGTCGACCCGCGGCAGCTCCCGCGGCTGCCGACACAGATGTGCGGCGCCCGCAAGTCGTCGCGGGCGTGCCGTCGGCCGGGACTCAGGTACCGATCGGGTGCCAGGTGGTCTTGACTTCCTGCGTGTCGCGGATCAGGTAGGGGCTCGCGGCGTCATCCGACAGCCACTTGACGCGAGGGCGTGAAATGACGCGCTTGATGTTTTCGGCAGCAAGCTCCTGCACCGTCGCCGCGAGCTTGCGGCCGCCGCCGCAGAATGCAATCGCGTTGACGTCCATGTGTGACGCGAATTGCTCCGTCAGTTCGGCGCGCAGCCCTGTCAGGATGTTGACGACGCCGGGCGG
This sequence comes from Woeseiaceae bacterium, assembly GCA_041608415.1. Taxonomy (GTDB): domain Bacteria; phylum Pseudomonadota; class Gammaproteobacteria; order Steroidobacterales; family Woeseiaceae; genus UBA1847. The sequence continues at coordinate 2,268 of JBFISV010000146.1, read as the reverse complement.
CACGTCCGACGCGTGCAGCACTTCTGCGAAACTGACGGCGCAGAGCGGCCGTGTCTCCGAGGCCAGCACGACGCAGGCATTGCCGCCGACGATCGCCGGTGCGACGTTCGAGACGAGACCGATGAGCCCGCTGTCGTCGGGCGCGATTATCGAGACGACGCCCATCGGTTCGAGGACGGAGAAGTTGAAGTGTGAGGACTGCACGGGATTGACGGCGCTGAATACCTGCTGGTACTTGTCGGCCCAGCCCGCGTAGTAAATGAGGCGGTCGATCGAAGCCTCGACCTCGCGTTCCGCCTGGCGGCGCGCCGCGCCCTGCTGGATCAGCTCGGCGACGAACTGCTCGCTGCGGCCTTCGAGCATCTCCGCGATGCGATAGATAATCTGGCCGCGCAGATAGGCGCTCGCCTTCGCCCAGCCCCCCTCGGCCTTGCGCGCCGCGACCACCGCGTTGCGGAAGTCCTTGCGGCTGCTCCGACAGATGTTCGCAATGACCTCCCCCCTGTCGTTCTCGAGCGTGAAATAGCGGCCCGATTCGGTACGCGGAAACTTGCCGCCGATATAGATCTTGTAGGTCTTCGCGACCGCGATGCGGCTTTTGCCGTTGCTGCGTGCAGCCATCGTCATGCTCCCAGTTTCACGTACGCATCGAGGCCGTGCAGGCCGCCTTCGCGGCCGACGCCCGACTCCTTGTAGCCGCCGAACGGCGACGTCGGATCGAACTTGTTGAACGTGTTCGCCCAGATGACGCCCGCCCGCACGCTTTGCGTCATGCGGAAAATTTTCGCGCCCTTGTCGGTCCACACACCGCCCGACAAACCGTACGGCGTGTTGTTGGCCTTGCTCACCGCCTCGTCGAACGTGCGAAACGTCTGGATGGCGAGCACGGGGCCGAATATTTCTTCCTGCACGACGCGGTTCGACTGCGAGACGCCCGTGAATATCGTCGGCCGGCACCAGTAGCCGCGCTCGGGCAGCGGGCACGAATTCTGAAACATCGTGCCGCCCTCCTCCCGGCCGATTTTCAGGTACGACTCGATTTTCTCGAGCTGCATGGACGAGTTGATCGCACCGATGTCCGTATTCTTGTCGAGCGGGTCGCCGACGATCAGCGTTTCCATTCGATCGCGCAGCTTCTGGACGACCTCGTCGGCCACCGACTCCTGCACGAGCAGCCGCGATCCCGCGCAGCAGACGTGACCCTGGTTGAAGAAAATGCCGTTGACGATGCCCTCGACCGCCTGGTCGATCGCGGCGTCGGCGAAAATGACGTTCGCGGCCTTGCCGCCGAGTTCGAGCGTGTATTTCTTGTTGGTGCCGGCCAGCGCTTTCTGGATGATGCGCCCGACGGCCGTAGACCCGGTGAACGCGACCTTGTCGACGTCGGCGTGGCCGACGACGGCCGCCCCGGTCTCGCCGGCTCCCGTCACGATGTTGACAACGCCGGGCGGCAACTCCGCGTCGCGGATGATCTCGGCGAGCTTCAGTGCCGTGAGCGGCGTGGTCTCGGCGGGCTTCAAGACGGCGGTATTGCCGCAGGCGAGCGCCGGCGCCAGCTTCCAGGCCGCCATGAGCAGCGGGAAATTCCACGGGATGACCTGGCCCGCCACGCCGAGCGGCTTCGCACGGCGGCCGGGGAACGCGTATTCGAGCTTGTCCGCCCACCCCGCGTAGTAGAAGAAATGCGCGGCGGCGAGCGGCACGTCGACGTCGCGCGATTCGCGAATGGGCTTGCCGCCGTCGAGCGATTCGATGGCGGCCAGCTCGCGCGCGCGTTCCTGCATGATGCGCGCGATGCGGAATATGTACTTGCCGCGCTCGCGCGCCTTCATCCGGCCCCAGGGACCGCGGTAGGCCTTGCGCGCTGCTTTCACCGCTTTGTCGACGTCCGTCTCGCTCGCCTGTGCCACGCGCGCGAGCGTCTCTTCGGTCGCGGGATTGACGGTGTCGAAATACCGGCTCTTCTCGGGTGCCACGAAATCCCCGCCGATGAAGAGGCCGTAGCGCTTGTCGAGACGAATGTGGTCGGTGCTCTCGGGTGCCGGGTCGTATTCCCAGCCGCCGTCGAACGCCAGTTTGTTCTCGGGAGTTGCCATCGTAGTATCCGCCTGCCGCGACCGCCCGGCCGCGCCTAGTCCTTCGAAAAATAGTCCGCCGACTGATAGACGCCGGTTGCCTGCTTCATGATCTGCATCAGCACGTCGTTCGCGAGCGAACTCGCCCCGAAACGAAACCACTCGGGCGTCATCCAGGCCGTCCCCAGGGTTT
>JBFISV010000145.1:0-6391 GCA_041608415.1 Woeseiaceae bacterium | reverse complement strand
TTCTCGGAACCCGTCAACGAGGAAGCGGACATCGATGCATTCAGCCAGGAATTGCGCCTGACGTCGAGCGGGGAGGGGTCGCTCGACTGGATCGCCGGCGTCTATTACAAGCGCGACAATATCGACAAGCTCGACCGCTTCGTCGGCGAGGGCAACAGCGGAGCATTGCCGACCCTGAGCGGCGAGAGCCACTGGCTCAATCTCGGTGAGAACACCAACATCGGTGTATTCGGCCAGCTCGGCTGGCGATTCAGCGAACAGCTGAAACTCAGCGTGGGCGTGCGCTGGACCAGCGACAAGAAATCGGGCAACGTGACCGGCACCGCCGTTCGCACCGGCGACCGCTTCAATCCCGCCGATCCGGTACCGCTGACGCCGCTGTCTGAAAACTTCCAGACCGGCTACGGAGAGACCTGGACCAAGACGACACCGCAGGCCACGCTCGAATACACGCCGAGCGAGGACCTGTTCATCTATGGCACGATCTCGACCGGGTTCAAGGGCGGCTACTTCCAGGACACGGCGAATTCCGCTTTCGCCGCATCCTTCCCGACGCGTCCGGAAGAAGTTACCAACTACGAGATCGGCGTGAAGTCCGACTTCGCCGGCGGCCGCGTGCGCCTCAATGCCGCGGCGTTCTTCATGGATTACACGGATCTGCAGGTCGAGCAGACGAACCAGGACTGCCTGTGTAATCTGACGGAGAACGCTTCTGACGCAGAAATCACGGGCGTCGAGGCCGAGCTCACGATTGCGGCGAGTGACCGGTTCCTGATCAACGTTTCAGGATCGCAGCTCGATACGGAATACGTGGATTTCGTCGAGGCCAGCGGCGTGGTGAGTTCCGGCAATCGCCTGCAGCGCACGCCCGAAACCCAATACAGCCTCGGCCTGGATTACACCGCCGCCGCCGGTCGCTGGGGCGACGCGCTGAACTTCTATGTCAACTATGCCTGGCAGGACGACCTCTTCTGGCAGCCGTCGAACGAGAATTCCGAAGATTCCTACGGTCTCCTCGATGCGCGCATCACGTTTGCACCCGAAAATGCGTCGTGGTCCGCGTCGATCTGGGGCAAGAACATAAGCGACGAGCTCTACCGCACGAACATCATTCCGTTCTTCGGCGAAGAGGTCAGCCAGTTCGGTGCGCCGAGCACCTACGGCGTGGAATTTCGCTTCAAGTTCGAGTAGGGCAGGCCGGGCGATCGCGCGATGCGGGGCGCCGTCATTCGACGGCGCCGCGCGACGTGTGCTCGTGGACGATCTTCCAGGCGCCGTTGCCGGATTGCCGCCAGACATGCGAAAAGGCGCCGTGGATCGTTTCGTCTGGAAAACGGTGCTCGAACAGCCCGCGCGCGACAGCGATGCCGGGCGCGATCAGGCGGACGCCGACCCGGTCCGTGTCGAAGTCGCCCATCGCCGCCTCGGTCGTCCACGATGACGTGAAGAGATCGACCATCGCCTGCTTTCCCGCGACGACGCGATTGCCGAACAACAACGAGAGCTCGGCGCCGTCATCGTAGGCGGCCAGGTACGCTGCCATGTTGCCGGCGTTCCAGTCCGTCGAGAGACGCCGGGTCAGTTCCCGGATTTCGTCTTCGACGGCTCCGGGTGTGGCAGGACTCAGCGCGGCCACGAGCGACGCTTTGTCGTAGTACTCGCGCCACTCGTCGATCTTGCCGTCGGAAATTTCCATGACGCCGACCACGGGAACGCGCGAATGCCTGCCCTTGTAGACGAAGTCGTCAACGCGCTCGAGGACGACGACGTCGCCGACGATGCCTTTGTTGATGATCTCGAGTTCGATGCGCTCCAGACCGCCGACGAGCGCGGTCAGTCGTTCGGTGATGACGTCCCGGCCGACGACCGGTTCGTTCATGACGCTGTGCAGTACGCCGTCGTCGGCAAACAGGCCGAAGGCCCGTTCCCAGTCCATCCGGTTCCAGGCGTCGATCATTGCGTCGGCCACGGCCAGCTTCTCGGCTTCTTCCCTGGGCGTCTCGTCCGTGCAGCCCGACATTCCAATCGACAGGGTCAAAAGCACCAGGATGATTTTTCGCACGGGTCTCTCCTAATCGGACGGCTCGACGGATTATGTCGCGTAGACGGGTTGGCTATTTTTTTCCATCGACTTGTATAATAAGACTAACTTGAGATCGTGGCCGAAGCCAGCCCGGGAAAGAACGCCGTAAGCGCGGCAAGCCCGGGAGTTCGCCCGCAGACCCTGGAACGGTTCATGCCCGCCGACCGCGTAGAGAAAATCTCGTCCACACTGACACTGCACGAGCATCCGTACCTGACCGGTGCCTGGACACCGAACTTCGACGAGTACGACGCGACCGACATGGAGGTCATCGGCGACATTCCGACCGACATCGACGGCGTTTATCTGCGAAACACGGAGAACCCGATTCACGAGCCGATCGGCCGTTATCACCCGTTCGACGGGGACGGCATGATCCACATGATCCGCATCGAAGACGGCAGGGCCGAGTATCGCAATCGCTTCGTCCGAACCAAGGGCATGCTGGCGGAACTCGAAGCCGGCCGCTCGCTCTGGGCCGGCCTCATGGAGCACCCGTCGCGATCCCTGCGGCCCGGCTGGGGCGCCCAGAGCGGACTCAAGGATGCCTCGTCGACCGACGTGATCGTTCATGCCGGCCGGGTCCTGTCGACGTTCTACCAGTGCGGGGAGGGCTATCGTCTCGACCCGTATACGCTCGAGCAGCTCGGCACGGAGCAGTGGGTGCCGGCCGACGGTATTTCCGCCCATCCCAAGCTCGACCCCGAGACAGGCGAGCTCCTGTTCTTCAACTATACGAAGCACGCGCCGTACATGCATTACGGCGTCGTCGGCGCGGACAACACGCTCGCGCATTACGTACCGATCGAGCTGCCCGGCCCGAGACTGCCGCACGATATGGCGTTCACGAAAAACTACGCGATCGTGAACGACTTGCCGCTGTTCTGGGATGCCGGCCAACTCGAGCGAGACAATCACATCGTGCGCCTGCACCGTGGGCTGCCGAGCCGCTTCGGCGTCATTCCGCGCAGGGGGCGGCCCGAAGACGTGAAGTGGTTCGAAGCGGCGCCGACGTATGTGCTGCACTGGATCAACGCGTGGGAAGAGGGGGACGAGATCGTGCTCGACGGCTATTTCCAGGAACACCCGGAGCCCGACAACTATCCGGGCGCGCCGAACGGCTACGAGCGCATGATGGCGTACCTGGACCAGAGCCTGCTCGCGCCGCGCATGCACCGTTGGCGCTTCAACCTCGTCTCGGGCGAAACCCACGAGGAACGCCTCGACGATCGAACGCTGGAGTTCCCGACGATCAATCTCCAATACGCCGGCGCCAGGAATCGTTACGCGTACAGCTCCGTGCCGAAACCGGGCTGGTTTCTGTTCACGGGCTTCATCAAGCACGATCTGCAGACGGGGGCTTCCTCGGAGATCGATCTCGGTGCGCATCGCTATGGCAGCGAAGCCGGCTTCGCGCCGCGGATCGGGGCGCGGGCGGAAGACGATGGCTATCTCGTGACGTTCGTGACGGATCTCGCCGAAGATCGCTCGGAGTGCCTCGTCATCGACGCGGCCGGCTTCGATGCGGAGCCCGTGTGCCGCATCGTCCTGCCGCATCGGATCTGCAGCGGCACGCACGCGACCTGGGCCGAGGGCCGGGCCATTCGCAACTCGGAGTCGCTCCGGGTCGCCTGACGGCCGCTAAGCGCCACGGGCGCGGTTTCAGCGTTCTGCGACAAAACGCGCGAGAAACCCGTTCACTTCGGCGGGACGCTCGAGCGGCAGAAGGTGCCCTGCATTCTCGATGATCTCGAACGTCGCGTGCGGAACGTGATCCGCCAGGAAACGGTTGCCGCCGGGCGGCGTGACCGGGTCGTCGCTGCCGCACAGCACGTGCGTCGGACAGCGGATGTCCTTGAGCATATCCCGACAATCCGGCCTTTCCATGGCGGCCAGTTGCTGGCGCGCGAACACTTCCGCGCCGAGTTCCTCTCCCATGATCGCGAGCACGCGGCGCGCCTCGGCCGCGCGTGCGCCGCGAGGCGCGACGACGAAGCTCGCGATGTCCTCAAGCAATCCGGCATAGTCGTGAGCGGCTCTTTTGACAAGGCGGCGTCGTTCGGCCTTCGTCGTTTCGTCGTCCGAGTACGGCGACGCGCTCATCAGTGCCAGCTTCAGCACGCGGTCCGGATAGCGCGCGACGATGTCTAGCGCGACGCAAGCGCCGAGCGAGAACCCGACGACGTGCAATGGCCCATCCGGCGCTTGCGACAGCACGGCGTCGCTCATCGCGGGAATCGAGCCGCTGCCGCGGTAGTCCGCAATGACGCAACGGCACCTGTCGCGGAGGTGCTCGACCTGCGCGGCCCAAAGGCGCGCATTGTTGCCGAGCCCCGGAATCAGGAGCAGCGTGACGGTTGCGCCCGGCGGCGCTTCGACGGCACCGTCAACCACCGCGGCGGGCCCAGTACTCATCGAGGTCCTTTTTGATCGACGGGGCGAGCAGGTAGAGCCCCAGCACGTTCGCCAGCGCCATCGCGAAGACCATCGCATCGGAAAAATCGAGGACCGCGTCGAGCTGCGCCGTGCAGCCGACGATGACGAACAGGCAGAAGATCGTGTTGAACGTGATCTTGGCCCAGCGCTTCGCGCCAAAAACGTAGATGAAGCCCTCGAGACCGTAATACGACCACGAGATCATCGTCGAGTATGCAAACAGCATCACGACGATGGCAAGTATGTAGGGGAACCAGGGCAGGACGCTCTCAAATGCGCTGGACGTCAGCTCGACACCGCTGATCGAACCGTCATTGACGAGTGTCGGATCGTAGACGGTCACCGTGATGACGAGCGCTGTGATCGTGCAGATCACGACAGTGTCGATGAATGGTTCGAGCATCGCAACGAAGCCCTGAGTCAATGGCTCCTTGGTTTGCACTGCCGCGTGCGCGACCGCGGATGATCCGATGCCGGCCTCGTTGGAAAATGCGGCGCGGCGAAAACCGAGGATCAGGACGGCAATGACGCCGCCCGTGACGCCTTGCGGCGAGAATGCCCCGGTAACAATCGCGCCGATCGCCCACGGTAGTTTGTCGATATTCACGGCAATAACGACAAACGCGGAAGTCACGTAAAGTAGCGCCATGAACGGCACCAGCTTCGAGGTGACGCGCGCAATACTCTTGATGCCGCCGACGATCACGAGCGCCGTGAGGATTGCGAGCGCGGCGCCGAAGATCCAGGCATGCTCGTCGAAGAAGCTGCCCGCACCGCCGGCAACGTTCACGAACTGCACGTACGCCTGATTGGCCTGGAACATGGCCGCGACGCCGATCGAACCGATCATGATGCAGATCGCGTAATACCAGGCCATGACTTTGCCGAGCCGCGGCAGGTTGCGCTCCCTGAGGCCTTTGTCGAGGTAGAACATGGGGCCGCCGGAGACCGTGCCATCGGCGTTGATCTGCCGGTACTTCACGCCGAGCGTGCATTCGACGAACTTCGACGCCATGCCCAGAAAGCCGGCGACCATGAGCCAGAATGCGGCCCCCGGACCGCCGATCGAAACGGCGACGGCAACATGCGTGATGTTGCCGACGCCGACGGTGCCCGAGACAGCCGTCGTCAACGCCTGGAAGTGCGACACTTCTCCTGGGGCATGCGTGTCCTTGTCTTCCTTGCCGAGTACGATCCTGACCGCGTGCCTGAAACCGCGAATGTTGATAAAGCGCAGATAGAAGGTAAAGAAAAGCGCGCCGGCGATGAGCCAGACAACGATGAGCTGCAGTTCCGCGCCACCGACCTGCACGGATACGAAAACGAAGTTCGACATGGCTTTGGCAACAGGTCTGAACGCGGCGTCGATCGATTCGTCAATACTTGCGCGGCAGGTCAGCGGCGCGAGCAACAGCAGAAGTACCTGCATGGACTTTTCGATTATTTTCATAGTCGGTCTCGCTTAACTACGGATCCGGTCGCCGGTCGGGTCGTACCAGGGCGTAAGACTCGCAGCGGCGGCGTGACGCTGGCCTGCAATTTCGATTTCGTAGTTGCCGCTTTGCACGAATGCTGCGTCGATCGCCTCCTCGGCGTGCACGAAACCGAGGCCGACCGCGCACTCCAGAGTATGGCCATAGCTCGCGGAAGTGACAAACCCGGCACGCCGACCGTTCCTGTAGACAGGTTCGTCGTGATACAGCAGCGGCTCGGGGTCCCGCAGGCGCAGGCACAACAGGCGGCGGCGAACCTCGCCTGCCCGCTGTTTCTGCACGGCTTCGCGACCGATGAACTCGACGGCCTTGTTAATCGCTGTCGCAAAGCCGAGCCCGGCCTCGACCGGCGTGTCGAGATCGTTGATGTCGTGACCCA